>JAAZOA010000286.1 GCA_012798055.1 Syntrophomonadaceae bacterium
GCCGGGGCTATGTCAGTGCTGACCAGCAGCCCCAGAAGAACCTGGATATAGTTGGTTTGATCCCCATCGATTCTATATACACACCGGTGACCAAAGTAAATTATACGGTCGACAATACCCGGGTGGGTAAAAGGACCGACTATGATAAACTGATCCTGGAAGTATGGACCAATGGCAGCATAAGGCCGGAAGAGGCTATTAGCCTCTCAGCCCAGATCCTGATCGAATACCTGAAACTCTTCACTGAGATCGATGACTCCTTTTCCGAGGTGGAAATCCTGGTGGAAAAAGAAGAAGAGAAGAAAGACAAGATCCTGGAGATGTCCATCGAGGAACTGGAACTCTCGGTCAGGGCTTCCAATGGGCTCAAACGGGCAGCCATCAACACGGTCGGCGACCTGATCGAAAAGACCCGGGAAGAAATGAGCAAGATCAGAAACCTGGGCCAGAAATCACTGGAAGAAATCGAGAAAAAACTCAAAGAGTTAAATTTGTCCTTCAAGAAATCAGACGAGTAGAAAGGAGGGTTTCCCTTGGGTTACCGTAGACTGGGATTCAGAAGTGATCATCGCAGGGCTCTGCTGAGAAATTCAGTAACCTCGCTTTTGGAGCATGAAAAAATAACCACCACCGAGACCAGAGCCAAGGAAATAAGCTCCATCGCGGAGAAGATGATTACCCTGGCCAAGCGGGGCGATTTGCATGCCCGCCGCCAGGCCAATTCATACCTGATGAAAGACGATGTGGTATATAAGCTCTTTTCCAGCTTGTCAGAGCGTTATAAAGAACGCTCCGGCGGTTACACCCGTATCATAAAGACCGGAACCCGCAAAGGCGACGGGGCTCCCATGGCAATTATCGAGCTCGTTGACTAGTCCGGGCTTCAGATATGAGGCTCCGGAAGGGCCTACAGGCTTATAAATAAAGATGGAGCTGATACCGCTCTGTAAATGGCATCATGGGAGGATTGTTTATTAAGATCCTCCCCGATTTTTGGGGGTAGCAGATGCGCAGAATAATGATGGTAGTTGAATATGACGGCACCAATTATCACGGAATGCAGTTGCAGGCCAATGCCCACACCATCCAAGCTGAAATTGAGCAACAGATCTGCCGGCTGACCGGGGAAAAAGTGAGCATCCTGGCGGCAGGGCGCACCGATGCGGGAGTTCATGCCCTGGGCCAGGTCATCGCCTTCGATACTGAATCGACCATACCCCCGGAGCGATGGGCAGCAGCCCTCAACACCTATCTCCCCGACGACATCCGGGTCCTCTCCAGCCAGGCGGCCAGGTCAGATTTTCATCCCCAGTACCAGGCCATCAGCAAGAGGTACGCCTACTTGCTGTATCGCAGCAAGGCTGGTTCCATTATCTATCGACAGCATGCCCTTTGCATTACGGAAAGATTGCGGGTCGACCTGATGCGGCAGGCCTGTAAATATTTTGTGGGCCGCCATGACTTCCGGGCGTTTTGCGCTCGGGGCTCTCATGCCAAGAGCTTTGAGCGCACGGTGATGGATTGTAATATAGTGGCTGAAGGACCGTTTCTCCGCTTTGAAATAGAAGCAGACGGCTTCCTTTACAACATGGTCCGGATCATCATGGGGACCTTGCTGGAAGTGGGACGCGGCAGGATCCCGGTCTATGAACTGAACGAGGTCATAGCATCATGTGACCGCCGTCGGGCAGGGCCAACGGTTCCGCCCCACGGTCTCTACCTGATGGCGGTGCGTTACCCGGACAGAGAGAGCTGATAGGAAAAAACACCGATACTTTCTTGACAAAAGGCCCTGTAAATCGCTAGAATTAAAAGGTAGTCTCTAAACTTCTGTTTGGCTTCCGCCCCGTTGGCAAGCAGTCTGTATGGAGGCCCGCTCAAGCATCCAGGTAAGGAGAAACAGGAGGGAAAATCGTGAAATCTTTTATGGCCAAACCAGCCGAAATCGAACGTAAATGGTACGTTATTGATGCGACTGACCAGACTCTGGGCAGGTTGTCTTCGGAAGTGGCCTCTATTTTAAGAGGTAAACATAAAGCCATTTATACCCCCCATGTAGACACGGGGGATTTCGTAATAATCATCAATGCGTCGAACATAAAACTCACCGGGACTAAGCTCAGAGACAAAAAAATGCGCTGGTATACCGGTTACCCTGGCGGACTCAAAGAAATAGACTACGGGACACTTTTACAGAGGAAACCCGAAAAAGCAATCGAAGCAGCGGTTAAAGGGATGCTTCCCCACAACCGTTTAGGTGATGCTATGTTCAAAAAGCTTAAGGTTTACCGGGGAAGCGAACACCCCCATCAAGCCCAGAAGCCTGAAGCCAGGGAATTGAGAGGTTAGGAGGAGCTATATGTCAAAGGCACAATACTGGGGAACTGGAAGAAGGAAGAAAGCAGTCGCGCGGGTGAGGTTAGTCCCTGGCAGCGGTAATATATCGATTAATGACCGGGAATTCGACAAATTTTTTCCCAATAAGACCAGCCGGCTGATCGTTCTGCAGCCCATGGAGTTGACGGACAGCACCGGACGTTTCGACATCATCTGCCGGGTAGCCGGTGGTGGAGTGACCGGGCAGGCCGGAGCCATAAGGCTGGGGATTGCCCGGGCCTTGATCAAGGCCAATGAGGAACTCCGCCCCACTCTCAAGAGAGCCGGGTTCCTGACCCGGGATCCGCGTATGACCGAGAGAAAGAAATACGGCCTGCATAAAGCCCGCAAAGCCCCGCAGTACTCCAAACGTTAATAGAAAAACAAGCCTCTCCTTTGGGAGAGGTTTTTTTTTGGCAAACTTGCCTGCGGCGTACAATGACAATAAACTATAAGTGTATACTCCTTTTCCAGAGCTTTCCCCACCAGATGGGCAAACGCGTTTCAGGCCGGTTATCGGCGGTGATGACCAAGACGGCAAAGGAGGCAGCCCGATGATAACTTATGCAGCTCTGTCACCCCATCCCCCCATTATCGTCCCGGAAGTAGGACGGGATCGCATCAGCGAAGCCAAGCCCACTATCAGCGGCATGCAGGCCATGGCCCGAGCACTGGTCGAAAGCCTGCCGGATACAGTGGTCTTCTTGACCCCCCATGGCAATGTATTCTCCGATTGCATCACCTATCTAACCGAGCCCCAACTAAGCGGAGACCTGAGCGGTTTTGGCGCTCCCCAGGTAAGGAGCAGCCATCCCAATGACCTGGAATTGCTGCAGGAAATAGCCAGGCGGGCCCAGGACCAGGGGATAAGTTTCCTGGGTATCACCCCGGATATGGCCCTACGCCACCGCTTGAATGATCGTATCGACCACGGCATAATGGTGCCGCTCTATTATCTGGAGAAAGCGGGCCTGGGCGACAAGCCCATCCTGGCCATCAGTGTTGGCTACCTGGACAAGCAGGAGCTCTACGCCCTGGGTAAAATAATCCAGGAAGCGGCCGCGAACCTGGGCAGGAGAACAGCTATCGTGGCCTCCGGAGATATGTCCCACCGGCTGAAAAATGAAGGGCCTTACGACTACCATCCCGATGGACCCCGCTTCGACCAAACGGTCAAAAGCCTCCTGGAGCAAGGGGATGTCCGGGGGATACTAAACATCAGCGACCGGCTCCGCGATAATGCCGGGGAATGCGGCTATATGTCAATCGTAATCATGCTGGGCAGCCTGGACGGCCTGGAGGTAGAACCCCGCATCTTCAGTTACGAGGGGCCTTTTGGGGTAGGATACCTGGTTGCCGGGCTTAAGACAGGAGCCGCCCGGTCGAGCCACTGGGAGGAGATGGAAAAGAGCCGGGCTGAGCAGGTTAAAAAGCGCCGCCAGGCAGAATCTCTCCCGGTAAGCTGGGCCCGCATGACCCTGGAAGACTATGTCAAGCATCACCACACTCCCCCGCTGCCTGCAGCCATGGAAGAATTGACCCGGGAAAAGGCTGGAGTATTCGTTTCTCTGAAAAAGAACGGCCAGCTACGGGGCTGCATAGGCACTTTCCTGCCAGCCTACTCCAACCTGGCCGAGGAGATCCAGCACAATGCCATCGCGGCTGGGCTCCACGATCCGCGCTTTCCGGCGGTGGAAGCGGCTGAACTGGACTCCCTGGTCTACTCAGTAGATATCCTATCGCCGCCCCAGGACTGTTCCCGGGAAGATCTGGATCCCAAGAAATACGGGGTGATTGTGAGTTCCGGTTCCCGCCGGGGCTTGCTGCTGCCGGATCTGGAGGGCGTGGATACGGTGGAAGAGCAGCTTTCCATCGCACTGCAAAAAGCGGGCATTTCACCCCACGAGAAGTATCGCATAGAGCGTTTCGAGGTAAAACGTTTCACTTAAGGAAAATTGAAGGGGGAGAAGGATATGGAGAGAGCCAAGGCGTTGAATTTCTATTGCCTCACCACCTGAAGGACCTGTCAGAAGGCCAGGGTTTGGCTGGATACGCATCAAGTTGCGTACACTTACCGAGATCTGCTCAAAGAACCATTAGACAGTAAGGAACTTGTTCAGCTGGCCCAAATCGGCCGACTCACGGTCAAGGAGATGGTTAATCCTAAGAGCCAGGCTTTCAAAAAGATCCAGCCTGACCTGGAAGCCATGACAGAGGGACAAGTAACAGAGCTCATCAAAAGCGATCCCCGCATACTGCGCCGCCCCATTATCGCAGATGAGAAAGGTTTGATGCTGGGCTTTAGCGAAGGGGCTTACCAGGAGCGGCTGGTATAAGATGGA
>JAAZOA010000287.1 GCA_012798055.1 Syntrophomonadaceae bacterium
GGCGGCAAATTCCCGGACCTGGCCCGGGGAATCCAGCACCAGGATTTCCACGTCACTGGGCGGCAGCCCCATAGGAGCAGTGGAAACCGCGGCTACTATCTTATCGATCATCTCCTTCTCCACGGGTGTATCCCTGAAATTACGGATGCTGCGCCGCGACATAAACAAGGCCAGCAGTTGATCATAACCGGCCCTTTTTTCCCGGGCTGGCAGGGGGATCATGTCCTCCGGGCTTAGGTCACGGCCACTGACCGCGATGCAGTCCCAGGGGCATATACTCATGCAGTGGCCACAACCGATACAGCCGAAAAATCGGTCCTGTTCCACAACCAGCTCCCCCTGCTCCATACGCAGAGGGGCTCCTTTGCACACCTGGGCACACAGGCCGCAATTGGTGCATTTGGACCTATCGATGCTGACCTGGGCTGCGCCTTCCTCCCGACCGGTCTTGATTGCCATATGGGACCTCCTTGCTGTTCCAGGTTATTTGCCCCCATTATACGCGAAAATCGCAATATAAATATACCGACCAGCAGCCAAAGGATATGCCCATAAAAATTTCTGGGGGAAAGTGAAAGCGAGCAGGATAATCTCACCTCGAAACATAAAAGCCAGCCCTCCAAAGCGGTCACTTTTTACGGTACAGATTCATGTAAGAGATGGTTTTGCATTTACCCGCTTTTTCCTGTCCGGCTACGGGTGCTATAAACTGCGGTTGGATGCAGATTCGGCGTCCAATACGGCAGGAAGGAGGTGAAAACCGCATGGCAGTTACAACTACTTCCCTGACCAGTGACCTTATCCTGGTCATGGACAATGGCATCGGGGCCTCGGGCCAGGCCCTCAGCCTCAACCGCACCTACAGGAATGTCAAACCCGAAGCCACCGACCAGAACCTCTACGATGTGGCCCAGACCCTGATCGGTCTGCAGAGCAAGACCAACAATTCCATCCAGCGCCGCAACACGGTCGAAATCGAGTCAGCTTAAAAAAGATTGACACCTCAAATAATCGCGAAAGGAGGACTTCGATATGGCAGTAGAAAGAGTACTGGAGATGGACTTCAGCACCGAACTGGGCAGGACCCAGCGTATCCGCGTCAATGATGCCAAAGACCCATTGACCGGAGCCGAGGTAGCCGCGGCTATGGACAGCATCATCGCCAAGAACATCTTCACCGGGACCGGCGGTGACCTTAACGGCAAACAGGATGCCCGGATAATCGTCACTGACAGCTCTGAACTGGACCTGGTCTAGAAATGATCCGGAATCGAACCAAGCGGGCGGGGGGCACATGCCGCCCGCCCAGCAATTAACCGAGAGGAGTATTCCATATGGATGAACTAATTAACCTGATCGGCAATGTGGGCTTCCCCATAGCTGTTGCTGTCTATCTATTGATCCGGGTGGAATCCCAGCTGGACAAGCTGACCCTGGCTATAGGCGAACTGCGTGAGGCTATCATCACCTTGCCGGCGGGAAAGCTGTGGCAGGCAGCGGGAGTTGCTGCCTGCCCAACCCTGCCGTCGTTTGGCAGCAATCCTCGAGCCAACCCGCAATAAACCGGCCACCACGCCGCTCGATTAAGACAAGGAGGCAAAATCCCATGCAGACAGTCGAACCCCACCTGGAATTCAAGCATTTAAAAAGCCGCCGGCAAACCTCCCGCCTGGTGGTACACCATTCTGCCAGCCGGGATGTGCCCGCAGCCGTAATTCACCAGTGGCACCTCCAAAAAGGCTACAGCGGCATCGGTTATCACTTCCTGATCCGGCGCGATGGTTCGGTAGAGCTTGGCAGGCCGGTCGCCATGGAAGGTGCCCATACCCAGGGTTTTAACGAGGACAGCATCGGGGTCTGCCTGACCGGCAACTTCATGGAGACCTCTCCTTCTGAAGAGCAGCTCGCCGCCCTCACCGAACTGGTCCTGGAACTGAACCTGCACTATGGCCCGCTGGAGATCTGCCGCCACTCAGACCTGACTCCCACCGACTGCCCGGGTATCCGTTTCCCCTGGTCCCAATTCCGTCGCGAACTCAACCGTCGCGAACCCAAACTCGATCAAGAAGCCTGGAAGAATACCTTGATCAAGCGGTCGCAAGCAGCCGGGCTCATCAGCGGTGACCACCGACCCGATGATCCGGCGCCAAAATGGTTTGTCCTGGCCGTGGCCCTGAATCTGAAGGTAAACCAATGATGCAACACCTGTATCCATAGCAAGAGGGGGGATTGGTCGAAAAATCGACTCATCCCCCCTCTTCTTATTTACATCAAGTTCAGTCCTGGGTTCCGAATCTGTCGATGATGTTTCCGCTGCGGTCTATGTGGCACCAGTCCTTGCCTGCCAGAACCTCGGCCAAACCATAGTAGTTGAAGTCCCTGGCCACTTCGAATTGGGGCGGTATGGCGAAGTACCCCGTCTTCTCTATGTAACCCCACTTGTCGTCCTTGGCCACAGCCGCCAAGCCATAGGAGAAGATGGAGGCGCTGTCATACTGGGGCTCAATGGCCCAGTTGCCGTTGGTGAACATGTAGCCGAATTTGCCGTTGATCCTGGCTGCGGTAAGCCCTTCGCTGAATTCACTTACATACTGGAAAGACGGGTAGATAGCCCAGCGCCCGGCTTTATCGATAAATCCCCACTGGTCGTCTGCCAGCGCTACCCTGGCCAAGCCATACTTGAAACTGTGGTTGACCTTGCAGTCCAGGGTCATGACCACCTGTCCGCCGGCATCTATGTATTGTCCAACCGTTCGGTCACCCCTGGCTGCCAGACCCTCCGAAAAGGCCAGGGCATAGGCTGCACTGAAGGGTTCGACGGCTATCTGTCCGGCTTCATCCAGGTAGGCAAAACGGCCGTCCGGCATTTGGACCAGGGCCCGTCCTTCCCGGTAATTGTCAGCACTTTTGAACTGAGGCGCTACCTTGATCTCACCACTATTCCCATCCTTGTATCCCCACAGGCCATTTTCCTGGAAAGGGACCAGGATGGGCTGGACAGGAATTTTTATCTGCTCAACCGACTGAGGTTGCCCACCCGCTTTATCTGCTTGGTCCGCCTCCTGTCCTGTCCCGGTGAAGGGAGACCGGGTCTGGGCTGTCCGGCTCTCCAGCCATGGTTTGCTCAGATAATAACCGCCGAATACCACCAGTATCATCAAGACCATAGAAATAAAAGATTTTTTGTTCATAAATCAGTCTCCCCCATATAGATCCCGGGTGTAGCATCTAGATTCTGATTTCAC
>JAAZOA010000288.1 GCA_012798055.1 Syntrophomonadaceae bacterium
ATCCGACGGCAATTCGAGCTCAGACAAGACCGCACTGAAAATCACGCGGCTGCCCATGCGGGGGTGCATGATAAGATTATGGCGGCCCCAGTTGCCCAGCCCTGCTGCCAGGGCAGCATGGCGAAGCGATATTTCCCCTATCAAACCCTTTCCCTCCCCTGCCATATTCACAGGATAGGAAACCGGAACCGTCATGGCCTTGGTATGGTATTCCCGGTTAAGGAACCGGCTCAATTTGTAGTTGCAGGAACGGCTGAATTCCATGAGATCCAGCCGCCCGTTCACCGCCATTACCGGGCTGGCACTGTCGCAGTTGGCCGGTTCCTTGTAAGCCATCACCACCATGGACCGGGCCGTGGGGAACAGGCTGGAGATGGCTGGCGACCTGGGACTCACATAGTCGTCCACGCTGGCAAAGCCCACATCATCCACACCTAAATCCAACACGAATTGGCGTATATTCTGTTTGGTAATCTCGGCTCCAGTTGCCATTTGCTTCACCCTTTCTTTCAGTTGTCATCAGGCTTCTTCTGTCGCCCGCAGCCAATGGTTGATAATCCTTGTTCACTGGAACCTGTCCAGGTTCCGCCGTAAAATGGCTTCGGCGTCCTTGACCATCCCATCCAACAACTCCTGGCAGCTCTGTATATCGTGGATCAAGCCTACAGATTGCCCAATCATAAAAGCGGCGCCTTCCACATCTCCATTCTGCCACGCTGCTTTGACCCTCTGCCCGGTGATCAGGGCAAATATCCTCTCCGGCGCCGTTCCTTCGGCTTCGATGGAGAGAATTTCCTCGGTCAAGGCGTTCTTCAGGGCGCGGCCCTGCAGATTAAGGCTCTTGCATATCAAAGCGGTATCCTGTTCCTGGCGTTTTATGATTTCTCGCCAGATATTCTCATGTACCCGGCACTCACGGGTATTGATGAAACGCGTAGCCATCATCACCCCTTCCGCACCTAGGGCCAGCGCAGCCGCCACTCCCCTCCCGTCAGCAATGCCGCCCGCGGTCACCACTGGTATCTTTACTGATTCGGCGATACGCGGGGTCAGGACCATGGTAGTCACGTCATCATCCAGGGGGTGGCCCCCCTCCTCCAAGCCAGCGGCAAATACCCCGTCATAACCGAGCTTCTCTATGTTCAGGGCATGCCTTACTGCTCCCACCTTGTGAAATATCTTGACCCCGGCTGCATGGACCATATCCAGGTAACTGGTCGCGGGGGCTCCTGAAACTTCAATGGCAGCCACTTTCTCCTCGCAGCAGACCCGAAAATAATCATCGTAGGTTGCCGGGCTGATGCGAAAAGAAGGTAACAGGGTTATGTTCACGCCAAATGGCTTATCGGTCAGCTCCCGGGTCCTGACTATAGCCTGGCGCAGTCCTTCCCCGCTTTCGTAATTGCCGGCAGTAATATTGCCGAGACCGCCTGCATTGGAAACAGCCGCGCATAGTTCGGGCTTGCACAGCCAGAGCATCCCCCCGCAGATAATGGGATATTCGATCCCCAACAATTCTGTGATCCTGGTCCTCATTCAATCTCCCCTATTCCCTGCCAGCAGTCCAGGCTGGAAGCGCTCCAGCCCTGGTCAGCTCTTCCACGGTTAATGACAATTCCACGCAAGAAAAACCCCGTTTCAAGTTAATTTGTGGGCTGATCAGCTCTGGTTGCTCTTGCCTCACCCCGAAGCTTCACTGCCTGTTCCGCCAAACACTTATAGCATTATTTATTAATATGTTATTAATTAAAATATTAATCTTTGTCCGGGACTTGTCAAGCCGAATATTTTCTGGAACTCGTCTCCATCTGTTAATATTGTTTGACAATAGCCAATATTTACTATAGAATAAATCTTGCCTTGTTCTTTCGGGTAGTCTCATTTGTGGGGGAACCAGTCCAAGAGTACTTCAGAAGGGAGATGGATCAATGTTACAGGACAAGTATATCGTATGCAAAGATTGTGGCAATGAATTCCTGTTTTCGGTATCGGAACAAGAATTCTATGCGGAAAAAGGCTTCGAGAACGAACCCGGCCGTTGTTTGGATTGCCGCAGAGCTCGCAAACAACAGCGCAGTGGATTTGGCAATTCCGGCTACAGGGAAGAGCGCCAGATGTTTAAGACCGTTTGCGCCGGATGCGGCCAGGAAGCGCTGGTTCCGTTTGAGCCCACTGGTGAAAGACCGGTTTATTGCCGGGATTGTTTCCAGGCCAAACGCAATCGTTAAAGCTTAATACGGCTAGCTAAAAGGATCCAGTCCCAGACTGGGTCCTTTTTTTGCATCTACCCCTGGCCTTTCGTACAGACTTGACTTCTGCCCTACCCTCCTCCTGACCGGCCCCACCAATAATTGGTTGACAAATAGTTAGCATACCAAATATAGTTTCCTTAAGGGATGTCATGAGCTGCCTGGGGATCGGGAAATAGACCGGCAAGCCAGGTCAAAGCCGATATTCTCAGGGCCGGGAGCGCAGTTGGGAATAGCGCTTACCACTGCGATAACATCTGGAATTGGGCAGAAATAAGGAGGTATTTGGATGGATTTTCGACTGAGCGAAGAACAAGAACTGGTCAAGAGCAATATGCGGGAATTTGCCCTCAAGTATGTTGAACCTGTCGCTGTTGAATTGGATGAAACCGCCCGCTACCCCCGGGAAATCATCGCGAAGCTGGCCGAGGGCGGCTGGATGGGGATGCCTTTCCCCACTCAATATGGCGGCCAGGGTACTGAATATCTGACCTATGCCCTGGCAGTTGAAGAACTCTCCCGTTCCTGTGCAGCCACCGGATTCACGATGTCGGTGCATACCAGCCTGGCTTTAATGCCAATCTTCAATTTCGGCACTGATGATCAAAAGAAGACCTTCCTCACCCCTCTGGCCAAGGGCGAAAAAATCGGAGCTTTTGCCCTTACTGAGCCCGGTGCCGGCACTGACGTCGGAGCAGCCGTTTCCACTGCAGTGCTGGACGGAGACGAATACGTCCTGAACGGCACCAAGACCTTCTGTTCCAATGGCCCGGTGGCTGACACCTATGTCACCTTCGCCTGGACAGACAAATCCGCAGGGCCCAAAGGGCTGACCTGCTTTATCGTCCCCAGAGACACCCCGGGGTTAAAAGTTGGCGCACATATGATGAAGATGGGGATAAGGGCTTCGCAGACCTCGGATATAATCTTCAAGGATTGCCGGGTACCCAAAGCAAATGTGCTGGGGGGCGAAGGCAGCGGCATGAAGATCGCCATGAATTGCTTTGATCATGGCCGGATCGGTATCGCCGCTCAGTCTATAGGCATCATCCAGGCTGCCCTGGATGAATCGGTCTCCTATTCGAAACAACGAGTTCAGTTCAGCAAACCGATCTCCAAAAATCAAGCCGTCCAGTGGTGGCTGGTGGACATGGCCACTGACCTCAGCGCCTGCCGCTTCCTCACCTATCATGCCGCCTGGCTGAAGGACCAGGGTCAAGCTTTTACCAAGGAAGCATCCATGGCCAAGTTATTCTGTGCAGAAGCAGCCATGAAGCATACCATCAAGGCGGTGCAGGTCCACGGGGGACTGGGTTATATCAAGGGTGTCAAGGTAGAGCGGCTGATGCGCGATGCCAAGATCACCGAAATTTATGAAGGCAGTTCAGAGGCCCAGCGCATGGTGATCGGCGGGAACATCCTCCGCTAATCACCTGTTTGGCATGCTCCAGGGACAGGGTTTTTACAGGCCCTGTCCCCTTCTGTTTAAAAGTAGGGAACAGTAGGC
>JAAZOA010000289.1 GCA_012798055.1 Syntrophomonadaceae bacterium
AATTCTGGTTGTAGAAGATGAGAGTAAGATAGCTCGCTTCATGGAATTGGAGCTCACCCATGAAGGATATCAGGTCGAAATCGCACCTGATGGCCGCCTCGGCTTGGAAAGGGCCGGTTCTGGCAACTTCGACCTGATTATCCTCGATGTTATGCTTCCCTCCCTGAATGGAATGGAAGTACTCAGGCGTCTGCGGCAATCAGCGCGGACGCCTGTTATCATGCTCACAGCCAAGAATGAAGTTACCGACATAGTAATGGGCCTCGATATGGGCGCCGACGACTATATGGTCAAGCCGTTTGCTATTGAAGAATTGCTGGCCAGGATACGGGTTGCTTTAAAACGCAGCCAAGCCTTGCTTCGCACACCCGATATTATATCAATCGGTGGCTTGACCATAGACCGGAGGCAACATTCGGTTAGCTACCAGGGTGAGATTATAGATCTTACCAAAAGAGAATATGATCTGCTCAAGTATTTGGCTGAAAACCAAAACATTGTGCTGAGCAGGGAAAAAATCCTGCAAAACGTTTGGGGTTATGGCTATTATGGCGACACCAATGCAGTGGATGTATACATAAGTTACCTGCGTTCCAAGCTCGATGACCGTTACCACATCAAGCTCCTGCACACTGTCCGCGGAGTGGGGTATGTATTAAAACATGAGTAAGGCAGTCAATTGGCTCATATATTTACTGCATATATTTAAAAAAGTAGCTGCAGTGCTATGGACAGTGATCCGATTTTTATCCTTTCAAATCACTCAATTATGGAAAAGGATGTCTGCCACTATCGGCAAACGCCTGCGTTTTTCGATCACTTTCAAAACCACCGTCACCTACACCCTGGTCTTTTCTTTTATCCTCATTATGCTGAGCATTTTGCTCACGATATCTTTTGCAGGCTTCTTATTATATTCAACCGACCGTGCCCTGCAGAAAGACAGTCAATACATAGCAGCCCTGATCAGTTCCGGCGATGAACTTCCTTTAGAGGAATTGGCGAACTGGTCAACTATGCAAGGTGTGCTTGTCACTCTCTATGACGAAAACTCCGATCCTGTATGGACCAGTGCAGAAAAAGCTGGGTCGCCTGTTTATATGCCTCGCATCCAGTTGACCCCAACCAGTTCCCTGGATGAATACCTGCATTATGAAAAACCTGTGCTGCTGACCAAAGGTATTGCCAAAATCGAGTTAGCCCAATACTTATATGAAGAAATGGGTTATCTGGCGATACTTGCTGGGTCCCTGGCCGCCACCTCTCTTTTCGCCATTCTGTTGACTATTTTCATTGGTTCCCGGGTCAGCCGCAAGATGTTGAGACCGATCGATAATATGACCAGGACTGCCCGCTCCATTTCAGCCGGGGATCTTAATACCCGCTTGGACACAGTCACTTCTCATGATGAACTCAAGGATTTAACTGTGACCTTCAATGAGATGTTAGACCGGATTCAGAATTCCTTCGAGCAGCAAAAAAGCTTTGTTGCCGATGCTTCCCATGAACTCAGGACCCCTATCGCCGTAATCCAGGGTTACGCTAACCTCCTCGACCGCTGGGGCAAGGAAGACAAGGCGGTCCTGGAAGAGTCTATTGCGGCTATCAAGAGTGAAGCCGATTTTATGAAGGAATTGGTAGACAAACTTCTATTTCTGGCTAGTGCGGACAAAAATGGTCATGCTCTCCAGAGAGTGCCTTTTGCTCTCAATGAACTTATTGATGAAGTAATACGCGAAACCAGGCTAATCGATACCGAACACCATATCCTGGGCAATAGCAATGACAAGGCAGTGTTCACAGGCGACCGGACTCTGGTCAAGCAGGCCCTGCGGATCCTGGTGGACAACAGCATCAAGTATACCCCCGCGGGCGGTTCGGTTATTATCGACAGCCATCTGCAAAATAACAAGGCCCTGATAACCATAGAAGATACCGGTATAGGCATAGCGGCGGAGGAATTGCCTCATATATTTGAACGCTTCTATAAAAGCGACCGAGCCAGATCCCGGGAAGGCGGAGGAGCCGGTCTGGGACTATCAATAGCTAAACTGATTATCGAAAACAACCAGGGCAATATACAGGTGGAAAGCCGTCCCGGCCAGGGCACCAAGTTCTCTATCTGGCTTCCAAGCGCCATTTGATATGCGGGCCGATTCATGGCCGGTTCAGCCGCGATCAATCCCTATTAATTAACAGGTGCGGTTCATCCAGCAATGAACCGCACCCTTGCTTTGCCTGAGTTTTTAATGCCGGCTTCCGCTAGCGCAGCGCCGCACCAGCAATAATCATGCGCTGGGCCTCAGAGGTTCCCTCCCCGATTTCTGTGATTTTGGCGTCACGGTAAAGGCGCTC
>JAAZOA010000290.1 GCA_012798055.1 Syntrophomonadaceae bacterium
CATAAAAATGGTATCGTCTCCTGCCACCGTGCCAAGTATAAGGGGATTGTCCAGGGAGTCGATCAGAGAAGCTATAGACTGGGCTGCACCTGGCACCGTCTTGATCACGATAATATTTTCGCTGTGGTTGTAGCCTACTACCGAATCCTGAAAGACCCTTCTCATCCTGACATTGGAGGTTTTTCTGCTTTGAGTTTCCGGCAAGGCATAACGGTACCCGCTTCCATCCGGTATTTTTACCAGGCTCAATTCCTTTATATCCCTGGATACGGTGGCCTGGGTAACATCATAACCCCGGTTTCGCAATTCTTCACATAACTCTTCCTGGGTGCTGATTCGCTCGCTCTGCAGGATTTCCCGGATAGCGAAATGTCTTCTGGTCTTCAAGTGCTTCACCTCACAACTGAAATAATCGGATTTTCTATCCCCCAAGCCAACCTACCGAAAATCCTCGCTGCTGCGCCGCAGCCTTTTCATAATGGTATGGAAGAAATAGCGCGGCCGCATATTGACCAGTCTCAATTTATGCTGAGCACGCCTGACATTTACTACATAGCTCTCCTGGCCGTTTATCCGGATCTGGCCATCTATGGTGATCACAACTTCTTCTCCATGCAGGGGCTGGAGTTCAATTTGTTGTCCGCCTCCGATGACCAGGGGCCGCTTGTTGAGGTAATAAGAGGTTATGGGGGTCATTACGAATGCATCCAGAATAGGATCAGTGATGGGGCCGCCACAGGAGAGGGAATAGGCAGTAGATCCGCTTGGTGTCGCCACGATTATCCCGTCTCCGCGGTAGACTCCGTTTTCCTTACCTCCGATTTTGACATCGATAGTAATCGCCCTGGACCCCTTCGATTTCATGCTTACCTCATTCAAGCTGAAGTTCCTGCTGATCAGTGTTTGACCCTGGCATACATCCACCTCCAGCAACATGCGCTCTTCGATTTCGTAGTCGCCGGCAATGAATCTATCAAGGCAATCGTCCAATTCAGCCGGGGTAATACTGCTTAAGAATCCGACTGTCCCCATGTTCACCCCTAAAACCGGCACATCCCGAACCGAATATTGCCTGGCTGCCCTTATCATAGTGCCATCTCCGCCCAGCACGATCATAGCATCGAACTGTTCCCCGGTGATTTCCTCACTGTGGCTGTCTATCATGACATCCACACCAAGTTCCATCAGGCGGGCAGAAATCTCTTCTGCTTTAGCCATTGTGCTGATAAGGTGCCGGTTGTTGACCAATAATACCTTCACTTGCTTCAATCCTCCAAAATCCGGTGTGCCTCACTGACAATCCAGGCAATCTTGGCAGCCAGATTATCGATGGGTTCGCCTCGCTTTTTCAAATGGATGAAAAATTCGATGTTGCCCTGTGGACCCTTTATCGGTGAAAAACTTATGTCTACGCACACCAGATTGGCTGCAGCGGCTGCGGCGATGCACTGCGTGAGAACTTCCCGGTGAACTGATGGATCGCGCACGACCCCTTTTTTGCCGACTTTATCTTTTCCAGCTTCAAACTGGGGTTTTATCAAGCTGATAACCTCGCCGTCCTCTTGCAGCAGATCATACAGCACTGGAAAAATCAAACGGGTGGATATAAACGATACATCCATGGTAATGATATCAACTTTCTCCCCCAGGTCATTCAAAGTAATATACCTTATATTACTGCGCTCCATGACTCGGACCCGCTCATCGTTGCGCAAAGACCAGTCCAGTTGCCCATAGCCCACATCCAGGGCATAGACCCGGCGCGCCCCATTCTGCAAAGCACAATCTGTATATCCGCCTGTCGAAGCCCCAACATCAAGAACAACTTTTCCGTGAAAATCGATTCGGAAGTCTTCTATGGCTCGCTGCAGTTTGAAGCCACCCCGGCTTACATACTTGCCTCTCCTGGATTCGACCGTCACATCTGCCGTTTCTTCAACCCTGAGCCCCGGTTTGTCGACCGGGTGCCCGTCTATTCTGACTTCACCGGCCAGAATCATGGCTCGCGCCTTTTCACGGCTTGCAGCCAGGCCCTTGGCATTAAGTAACAGGTCTAGTCTAATTTTGCCCAATTTTTCGCAACTCCAAATATCGCGGGTGGGTCAGCTCCGGCCAGCGGTTCATGATCCGGTCCACGATGGATTCCGGATCCATGTTGAGCAGTTCAAACAAGATATCAATCCGGCCTTGTTCAACAAACTCATCTGGAATGCCGATTCTCATCAAATCAGAATTTAGCCCCTGCTCGGTGAAAAATTCCGCCACAGCACTGCCAAATCCGCCGGTAACAGCATGGTCCTCCAGGGTGACTATACGTTGGTGCCGGCGGCTCAATTCGCAAAGCAGGTCTTGATCCAGGGGTTTGACAAATCGAGCGTTGACCAACTCCCCTTTGATCCCTTTTTCTGCCAGCAGTTGCAGCGCTGCGCGGCTAAGCTCCACCGCCCGGCCTATGGCTACTAATGCAACATCCCGGCCACTGCATAATATCTGGGCTTTGCCCAACGGTGTTGTCTCCGGCGGGAAGGCCACTTCCGCGCCTTCTCCAGCACCCCGGGGATAACGTATAGCCACTGGGCTGTTCATTACCCGGGCGGTCTGGAGCATATCGAGGAATTCAGGTTCATTGGCCGGCGCCATTATCGTCAGATTGGGAATGTGGCGCAAGTAGGCCAGGTCAAATACTCCGTGATGAGTTGGCCCGTCGTCACCAACCAGGCCGGCTCGGTCCACTGCAAATACTACCGGCAGATTTTGCAGGGCTACATCGTGAACGATCTGATCATAAGCCCTTTGCAAGAAAGTGGAGTATATGCTCACCACCGGCTTCAGTCCAGCCATGGCCATGGCAGCTGCCATGGTGACTGCATGCTGTTCGCATATCCCTACGTCGAAGAACCGCTCCGGATAAAGGCGAGCGAACTCCTCAAGTCCGGTGCCGCTAGTCATAGCAGCGGTAATAGCCACC
>JAAZOA010000291.1 GCA_012798055.1 Syntrophomonadaceae bacterium
AAATTATACAGTTTCAAAAAGCCCTACTCTATCGCCTGAAACAGCTCATAGGCATTGATTATTTTCTGAACCAGGGGGTGTCTTACAACATCTTCTTTCCCCAGGTATTCGAAAGAGATGCCTTTGATGTTACCCAATATCTTCTGGATCTCTATCAAACCTGAATACTCATCCCGGGGCAAATCTACCTGGGTCACGTCACCGGTTATCACGGTCTGGGACCCAAAACCCAAACGGGTCAAAAACATCTTCATCTGCTGCGGAGTAGTATTCTGGGCTTCATCGAGAATGATAAAGGCGCTGTTCAGGGTTCTCCCCCGCATATAGGCCAGGGGGGCAATCTCAATAATATTTTTCTCCAAATAGCGCTGGGTTACATCGACTCCCAGAATATCGAACAAACCGTCATAAAGTGGACGCAGATAGGGATTCACTTTCTCGATGAAGTCGCCTGGCAAAAATCCCAGTTTTTCACCTGCTTCCACTGCTGGCCTGACCAGAATTATCCTTTCCACTTCTTTATTGCGTAAAGCCCTTACTGCCATAGCCACGGCAAGGTATGTCTTACCGGTTCCAGCTGGCCCGATGCCAAACACCACATCGTCTCGCAGGATAGCTTGTACATACCTTTTCTGGCCTATGGTCCTGGCTTTTATGGCTTTGCCCCGGGAAGTGGTGACCAGGGTTCCCGAGACTATGTCTTTGTAACCTGGCCGGTCGCCTTTTTTCAGCAGCTTGTCCAGGTAACCGATGTCGTTCAGATTCAACTGGCCTTCGCTTTCGACTACATCCATCAGGTCGGCGATTAGTTGCATTGTGTGGTCCACCTGCTCGGCTGGGCCTGATACATAGATATCAGCTCCCCGGGCTGATAGCTCAGCATCACTGATTTCTTGCAGATAATGAAAGTTCTCATCCCCACTGCCAAAGAAAATTGCCGCCTGTTGGTTGTCTTTAATGGTATACTTGCTCTCTTTAAAGGCCAAAAATCCTTAAACCTCCTTGTCTGGAACCATATTTGCTGATTCATTATAGCATAATCAGTGCTTTTCAAGCTAATACGGAGCCTTCAGCCGGTATTACCAGACTATAAAATGACCCTGGTTTACGCTGGACAAATTCACGGCTTAAGCAGGGACTATTCTATAGATACCAATGGAAAAGACGTGTCTTGGACACGTCTCGGGTATCGGAATATTTTTCTGTCACCATATCGACATGGCTACAATACTAACCAGGAAGGTTACCAGAACCACCGCTATCACTGCAACCACAATCCTTCTCTGCTTCTTACTCTGCATGCCCTTGTTCATGAAAGTCAAGCGTTCACCCCCATTAGAGGTCCAAGTTATCAAAGAGCCTGGCATTTGCACCTGCCAGGCTCTCTTTGGTTTTTCCCTAGAATTTTTTCTTTTTCCGGGCAGCTTCAGATTTCTTTTTCTTTCTGATACTGGGTTTTTCGTAGTGGTCGTGCTTTCTAATATCCTGCATAACCCCCGATTTCTGACAAGTACGCTTGAACCTCTTCAGGGCACTGTCCAGGGATTCATTTTTGCCAACCTTTACTTCGCTCATTATATCCCTCCCCTCACCTGACCGGGTTCGATAAACACCACTATATTTTACAATCTTGGGTAGTTTCAGTCAAGATTATTCGGGGGGCCAACCCAGTTGCTTTCCGCCAATTAAATGATAATGCAGGTGATAAATACTCTGCCCTCCCCATGGACCACAATTATTGACCAGGCGATAGCCGTTTTGGGCGATGTTTTCCTGCTTGGCCATGCGAGCCGCCAGCAACTGAATTTGACCTAATATATCCACATCCTGATCACTGGTTTCATTCAGGGAAGCGAGGTGTATCCTTGGTATTATCAGCAAGTGGACGGGAGCGGCCGGATTTATGTCCCTTATAACCACGAATTTTGCATCTTCATATACAATCGCAGCCGGGATTTCTTTACTGGCTATTTTGCAGAACAGACAATCGGGTACAGCCACAGCTTTCACCTCCTTATTATGGCGAATATTGCATCCCATCACGTCTGGTCGATCAGCATATCTTTGGCTCCAGACACCGGGCCATGTTTTTATAATTTTATCAAATATCGCCCTTTTTACAAAGAGGATTTGTTTTGTCACCTTGACCGCAACCCAGATTATGCCAGGCTGTATATATTTCATTGTCTGTCCTGGTGAGCCAACTAGCCTATTTCAGCCTTTGATCATTCGCTTTCCAGGTCTAACTGGTTCAGAATTTCTTTCAATTTCTGCCATTCCTCCCGGTTCAGAGTTATCCCCTTGCCCATTTTAGCATGTTCCGGGCCCCAATCGCGTATATCCAGTTTGGGGCTGCGCTCATTCCAACTAACCATGTTGACTTCCTTCTGCCAGCCTTTGGTACCCTCGGATAAGATCCCCAGGGCAGCGGTGATTTCGAACTTAAACTCGCTCACGCTATATTACTCCCCTCTCCCATCGCTATCCAGCATCACGCCAGGTATTCCCGCTCCTCCTCCCGCAGCTAATTCGTGATTGCCATTTATAGAATTTTATTCCATTTATGCGAATTTGTCACCATATTTTTACATCTATGGGGGTCTAATTACAGAAAATAGATCCCCTTTTCCAGGGATCTATCTGCCTGCTGCCAATATCCGTGGTGCAATGATCCTAATTTGTTTGGCCCGCCAGGTTGGAAAGAGTACCCAGCACATACCCATCTTCGGCTGCTGTCACCCAGACCTTGACCAGCTTTCCAACCGGGTCGATTTTAGATGCCGTCCGGACCTCAACATAAGTATCACTGAGCCCCGCGAAGCAGTTATCATGCAGCCGCCGCTCCACCAGCACATTCATCTCCCTGCCTACCAGACCGCGCAAATAGTCGCGCTTTTTCTGCTGGCTGAGCTGCAACAGCCTCTGGCTGCGCTCCTGTTTGACCTTGGCCTCCACCTGCGGCTGGAGTGTGGCTGCAACGGTACCATCCCGCGGTGAATACTTGAAAACATGCAGCTCCAGCATCGGCAAGCCAACCATCAGGTCATAGGTGTCCCGGAAATCAGCTTCGGTCTCAGTGGGATAGCCCACCATCACATCCGCAGTGAAGACTGCTCCAGGAATAAGCTGGGCGATGCGAGACACCAATTGCCGGTATTGCTCACGCGTGTAACCCCGACGCATAGAGGCCAGGATGCGGTCACTTGCGCTCTGCAGAGGGATGTGGAAATGCCTGCAAATCCGGCTTTCAGCAGCTATGAGCTGCAGGAGTTCTTCATGCCATTCGCCGGGTTCTATCGAACTAAGGCGAATCCTAAATGCTCCGGAACTGCTGGCCAGCAAATTATCCAACAGCCTGGTAAGATCCCAGCCCGGCAGGTCCGCACCGTACATTCCGGTGTGGATCCCCGTCAAAACTATCTCTTGATACCCCAGATTCAGCATGTGTCTGAATTCTGCCAGAACATCGCCCGGGCTTTTGCTCTGCAGATGGCCCCGGGCGAAAGGCACTATACAATATGAACAGAAGCTTTGGCAGCCATCCTGGATTTTGATAAATCCCCGGGTGCGCTCATGGGGTGCGGTAAACAATACTGGTATCATTTTTCCTGGATGAGTAGATTGCAGTTGGCAATTTGGCTGGCCGGCTGGTCGGTTTGCCAAACGATTCTCTACCAGTTCCACAATTCTGTCTTTATCCTGATTTCCCACAATCAGCCCCAACCCTTCGATATCGGCCAACTGCTCGCGGCCCAGCTCGGCCACACATCCAGTCGCAACGACCATGGCCCCGGGATTGCTGCGAACCGCCCTGCGTACCATGGCCCGGGACTTCCTGTCGCTGATATGGGTCACGGTGCAGGTATTTACTATATAAATATCAGCAGGGTCACCAAAGTCTACGACCCGGTAACCCTGGAGGTGAAATTTTTCTCTCATCTGCTCGGTTTCCACCTGGTTTACTTTGCAGCCCAGGGTGTGGAACGCGATGGTCATGGCTTTTTCCATGCCTTTACTCTCCCCAAATAGCCGCTGAGTAGGATAAGACTAAAGTCTGCGGGCAGCTACTCCTATCCAGTCCACATCTTGCATGACCTCAGCGATGACAAAACCGTTTTTTTCAAGGGCCTGTTTTACCCCCGGCCACCGGCTGTCGACTATTCCGGAACCGAAGAGATACCCACCCGGGACCAAGACCCGAGCTGCTTCCGGGATGAGCTCAACAACCACCTCGGCCGTTATATTGGCTAGGATCATATCGGCCTCCCGCCCCTGCATGGCTTCGATTATGTCACCGGCTTCAACCTGGATGGACTCTTCTAAACCGTTTAACTGAACATTCTCCCTGGCGATCCGGGCAGCAAGATCATCGATATCCATGGCAAAAACCGAAGCCGCTCCCAATTTGGCTGCGCCGATGGACAATATGCCCGATCCGCAGCCAGCATCGATCACGGTTTCTCCTCCTCGCACATATTGGTCTATGAAGCGCAGGCAAAAACGGGTGGAAGCATGGATTCCGGTACCAAAGGCCATGCCCGGATCGATATTTATCACCACTTCGCCGGGCTGTGCCTGGTATTCTTCCCACGATGGCTTCACAACCAAACGTTCACCTACTTTGAAGGCATGATAATACTTTTTCCAGTTTTCCTCCCAATCTTCATTGCGCACCTCGTCAATAAAGAGTCGGCACTCGGTCTGGAAATTTTTCTCGATCCGAGCTATATAAGCCTGGATTTCGGCTAGGATATCCTTATCAGCCGGGAAATATGCCTTGACAACCACAAATTCATGCTGCAAGAAGTCCGGCGAAACCGTTTCCGGATTCCAGCCCTCCTGATTAATATATTTTCGTGCCGCCTGGGGATCCTCGATAACCACCCCTCCGGAACCCATATTTTGAAATATGCCAGCCAGAGCTTCCACACATACTCCCTCGGTGAGCACACTGATCTCTTTCCAATCCACAATGACTACGCTCCTTTAACCCATCGCATCCTTCAGCTTGTCAAAAAGGCCCTTTTTATTTTCTTTTTCTTCTGCTTCACCGTAAAACCCGGCCAGCAGCTCACGCTGCCGCTTGCTCAAGCGGGTAGGGATCTTGACATTGATCAGCACCTTGAGGTCTCCTTGTCGGCTGGAGTGATGAAGATGGGGTACCCCCTTGTTCTTGACCGTGATGATATCCCCCGGCTGAGTCCCTTCCGGTATGATCAGTTTGTGAGATTCCCCATCCAGCAAGGTGATATCGATTTCCGCCCCCAGCGAAGCCTGGACTATATTTATGTCCTGGCTGCAAACAAGGGTATAGCCATCCCGCTTGAAGCGAGGATGAGTCTTGACCACCACAACAATAAACAGGTCCCCGGGCGGCCCGCCCATTATACCCTCTTCTCCTTCTGCCTGGATCCGCAGTCTGGCGCCTGTGTCGATGCCAGCCGGAATACGCACATTGATGGTCCGGCGGCGCTTGACTGTACCACGGCCTTTGCAGTTGGAACAAGGCTTATCGATTATTTTGCCGGAGCCGCCGCATTGGGTACAGGTACGGGTGCTCTCAAAGCGGCCGAAGGGGGTGTTCTGCACTGTTCTAACCTGACCGCTGCCCTGGCATTGGGCACAGGTCTTGGGAAAAGATCCCGGCTCGGCACCGCTCCCATCGCATCTCTCACAGGTCTCCACCCTCATTAAATGCATTTCTTTCTCAGCCCCGAATACGGCCTCCTCGAAGGTGATGTCTAAGCGTACTTCGCGGTCAGCCCCACGCTGCGGTCCCCGGCGGCGTTGCCCTCCGCAGAAAAACAGGTCGAAGATATCCCCGAATCCGCCCATCCCTCCAAATCCAGCTCCACCGAATCCACCAGCACCCATACGGTTGGGATCAAAGGCATCGTGACCATACTGGTCATAGGCTGCTCGCTTTTGGTCATCGCTCAGTACCTCATAGGCTTCCGCGACTTCCTTGAACTTCTCCGCAGCGTCTGGATCGTCCTTGTTGACATCCGGATGAAATTTTTTCGCCTTCTGGCGATACGCTTTCTTGATGTCTTCGGGGCTGGCTGATTTGGTCACTCCCAGCACCTCGTAATAGTCACGCTTGGTGGCCATTATTCCCCACCTTCCTGTAGCTCCTCAGCAAACTACTTGTCTTTGTCTTCATCCGCAAGATTATAGTCGGCATCGATTACGTCGTCAGCAGCTCCTTCACCGCCAGGTTCCGGATTCGCCTGTTGGTACATCTTGCTGGTGAAGGCATAAAGGGCCTGGGCCAGGGCCTCAGTTTTACTCTCAATCTCGGCAACATCGCTGCCCGCCAGTGCTTTCTGCAGTTCCTCTTTCGCGCTCTCCACCGCTGCTTTGTCCGCTTCATCTATCTTGTCCGCGAAATCCTTGAGGTTTTTCTCGGTCTGGTAAATCATGCTGTCCGCATGATTTCTGACCTCGATTTCCTTGTAGCGTTTCTCGTCCTCGGCCGCGAATTGTTCAGCATCTCTAACCATCCGTTCGATATCCTTTTCGCTTAAGCCGCTGGACGATGTTATGGTGATGGTCTGTTCCCGGTTCGTAGCCAAATCTTTGGCAGTCACATTGACGATGCCATTGACATCGATGTCAAATTTAACCTCGATTTGGGGTATGCCCCGCATCGCTGGGGGTATGCCGCTCAACTGAAATCTGCCCAGGGTGACATTGTCCTGAGCCAGTTTCCGCTCACCCTGCAGAACATGGATATCAACCGAGGGCTGGTTGTCAGCGGCAGTGGTAAATATCTGGCTCTTGGCAACGGGAATAGTCGTATTCCTCTCAATTATCCGGGTAAACACGCCTCCCAGGGTTTCTATCCCCAGGGACAGGGGGGTCACGTCCAGGAGAACCACATCGGTAACCTCGCCGGTAAGCACTCCAGCCTGGATTGCCGCTCCCAAGGCGACTACCTCGTCAGGATTGATACCCTTGAAAGGTTCCTTGCCCGTAAAATTCTTAACTGCTTCCTGAACGGCCGGCACGCGGGTGGAACCACCCACCAGGATCACTTTATCCAGATCCGCAGGTTTGAGATTGGCATCCTTCATGGCTTGTTTCATGGGGCCAACTGTCTTCTCCACCAATTCAGCCGTCATATCATTGAACCGCGCTCTAGTGAGCGTGGCTTCCAAGTGCAGGGGGCCATCCTGAGTGGCAGTAATGTAAGGAATGTTTATATCCACGCTCATAAGACTCGACAATTCATGTTTGGCCTTCTCGGCCGCCTCCTTGAGACGGTGCATGGCCATCTTGTCTTTGGTCAGGTCGAATCCGTTTTCTTTCTTGAATTCCTGCACCAGCCAGTCGATTATCTTGTCATCGAAATCATCGCCGCCAAGGCGGTT
>JAAZOA010000292.1 GCA_012798055.1 Syntrophomonadaceae bacterium
AAGAAGGGGGTGACCACGTTGCTCTTGCGTGCGCGGCAGGTATTGCTCAGGGCTTCCAGCCTGGTAATCATGCCGGCCGGAGCAGTATGCTCATCAAGGGTAAGGCGCAAATACCCGGACACATTGTCCAGATAATGCCTAAACATAGAGTTGGGACCGCACCGGAAGGGATCCTGGAGCACCAGATGAATCTGAGGGAGTCCGCTGTGTTGGGCCCGCTCATTGATAAACTGGGCTGCCAGAGCTGCCGACAGCATGTTTTGGAGTTGGGCGGCATAGATATTGTCCATATGTTCAATTTTGTGCTGCATATACTCATCAAATTCCCCCCGGCGGGAATCCAAGAATGGCGATCTGATGCGGCCCTCATACCATCCCCGCAAATATCCCAGGAGAAAATCTTGGGGAAGGGCGAGCAGTTCGCGCTGCGCGGCATATGACATCAAGTCCTTGGCCACGAAAGGATCGTAGAGGGTATAAGAACGTCCCAAAATGAGGGTGACAACGGTATCTTTATAGGTCCCCAGTTCTTCAAAGATCCGGCGTCCCTCTTCCTCAATGGCAAGTTGGAATTTTCGCTGGGCCTGGTAGGCATCGTCCAAGGCCCGGTCCAAGGCGGAGTGGGAAAATTTGGGGCCGAGCAGCTTCCTGGCGGCCGGCAGCAATTCCTGCCGGATGCGCCCCGGCTGCCGAAGGCTCAAGCGGGCATAAAGAACCTTTTCGGCTGGGATATCAAGGGAGTGGACTGCCACCCCCCTGATCATCATCAGGAGCGGGCAACTTTGGGAGTTTGGCCAATCGGCCGCCCAGGGAAGCGGTTCCAGGTCGAATACTTCCGGGATGAATATATAATCAGGGTCTTTTTTCTCCAGTTCGCGGTAGTGTCCGATCAATACCTCGATCGGATAGCACATCTCAGCGGCCAGATCCATCTTGCCCTGTTCTAGCATCTCTTCGCTGGACTCGCCGCTCAGTATCACCCTTGCCCCCAATGACCTGAAGAAGGCCGCCCAAAAAGGATAGAGCTCATGGTAAAGGCCGCTGCAGGCTATACCCACAGTAGTCCCATAATCCAGAGGATCTCCCGCCGCTGCCCGGAAAATCCTGTCGCGGCTCAACTGGTAATTGGGTAGTTCTGAGCCCTGTTTCTTTTTCTCCAATTCCGAATAGCGGCCACAGCGGTCACCGTACACGAATCTTGACCCGTCCCCGAATTTGATCACGTCCAGTTGACAGTTATGCTGATGGAAACATTCAGCCTTGCAGGCTCTCCTTGTCAAGGTATAGCGGTTGAGATTATCCAGGCAGGGTACAGTCTTGACCGGCCCGCCTCTTTCCATATGAAAGGCCCGGGCCATAAGCGCTGCCCCCCGGGCTCCAGTAAGCTCTGGGTGAGGTGGTACAAAGACTTCTCTATTGCACTCGGCGGCAAAGGCAGCAGCCAGAGCATGATTTTTCGCAGTAGCTCCCGTAAACACCAGCCTGCCCTCTAGAGTCCGGCTTTCTACAGTCCTGCTCAGATAGTTGCGGGCCGAGGAATATGCCAGGCTGGCCAATTGGGTTTCCAGAGGCAGTCCGCGAGAAGCGGCGGAAACCAGGGTCGATTGCGAGAGCAGCGTACAGGTGTCCCCCAAGTCTATGCTGTATTCCGCCTGGAAAGCCCCACGGGAAAATTCCTCTTTGATGCTTACCCCCAGAAGCTCGGCCAGATTTTCCAGAAATGTGCCCGTTCCAGCAGCACAGACCGGATTCATGTTGTAATCAAACAAGCTGCCATTTTTGATCTGGACAAACTTGGAATCTTCACCGCCGATTTCAATTATCGCCAGGGTGTCATCCCCGAATAACGTTTTCACTCCTTCAGCCTGACAGGTGATCTCATCGACAGCATACTCGGCGTTAATCATCTTTTGAGCTAGAAAACGCCCTGAACCTGTGGTGCAGGCTATTATTGGCGGATTAGCAATCAGGAGTTTCCCATATTTATCCTGAACCTGCCTGATCAATTCCAGCAACTGCAGGGCAGGACGCCCGGAGGTGGGCAAGTAAATCCCGCCAATAAAGCTGCCCTGCCGGTCTAGAAGCACACACTTGGTGGATACCGACCCGCAGTCCACTCCCAGATATATGGTGGAGAGATCGTGATTGCGTTGTGAATCAAGGTCAGGGTGATAAATAACCCGGCCTGGTTCCAGAGGCGGCAAGGATTTTTCCGGGACGTATTCACCCGGAACCACTTGCAGTTGCTCCAGGACTGACAAGGTTAACTCTGTCCCGTTTTGTGCCGCCCCCAGAGCTACAGTGTATTCGTGATCGGAAGGAACGTCTAACTCGATGGAGCGCTCCTGGCAGTAAAAACCCAGGTACTTGAGAATTGCTCTGTTGTTGGCCACGCCGCCGATGGTCACCAAAGTGCCAGGCCCCTTGAGCCGGTTCTGGGCCACACCCGTCACTACCAAATCCACCAAAGCCCTGGCCAGCCCTGCAGCAACTGCCATTTGTGAAGCCCCTCCGTTTATGGCATGAGTCATGTCAGATTTGGCAAAAACTGCACAACGGCCTGATATCTTGATAGAGCTGGTGGCCTCTGCTGCCAGTTCAGCCAACTGCTGGTCAGTAAATCCCATTCTGGTGGCCTGCTGATGCCAGAACGACCCGCTTCCCGCAGCACACTGGCCATTGCGGTTGAAAAAGGTGACCGTTCCTCTATCATCGAATTCCAGGTAGTACATGCTTTCATGTCCCAGCGACAGAACGGTGGGGGCCTTGATTCTCCGGTATGCCAATCCAGCCTGGAGCGCTTCGATCTCCAGGATCGGGCTGATTCCAGTTTTTGCAGCTACTAGCCTGGAATTGTTTCCGGTAATGCCAAGCATCACCTTGGGAGTGCCTACCTTATGAAGCAAAAGATCGAGGCACTGCCAGGCAACCGCCGCCGGATTTCCGGCTGTAAGGCGGTGAATCTTCTCCACCCGCCCTTCGTCTATCAGCACGCCTTTAACCGAAAAGACGCCCACATCAAGACCTATACGCGGTGTATTACTGGTCTGTACAGACCGCGAGTCCATTAAACTCACCTCTCAAGTATCGTTTCCGCTGCCACTGAATGGGATGGAATAATACTACATATCAATTATATTATGATATATGGTATATGAGCGTGACCAGTGTCTGCTTTGTTTTTGATCACCCAGTGGTGCTTCGGCTCTCGGCTGTCTTTTATCGTCTTGTCTACCGATTCCAAAGCTTCAGCTACCAACCAACATGGTCCCTGCTCTATCCAACGTTGCTTTCATTGCTATATGAATTCATATATTCCTGAATTCAGTGCATAATTGCCCTGGTTCATCCCTAAGTTTAGCCCGGATCAGTGCGCATATTTCGTGTACAAAGGATTCCATGAGAGTCTCTCCTTTTTTGATGAAGAGTGGTGTTTGGAGATCCTGTTTTATGAAAGGGGAGATTCTCTTTTTTCATTCTCAGATCTTTTTCCCATACTAATTTTACGCTAACACCCAGCAATACCATTTAACGGGTGATGCCGTTTGATTTTGCTTGAAGGGGAGAAAAATGCCCTGGGCAGAGAAGCATCTTAGTGACACCATTGAACGGGGAGAGATGCACGATGTGGCGACCGAAAAATAAAAAGAAGCTTTTCATCGCTGCGCTGGCGCCGGGAGCTGGGCTGATTGCCTACCTGTGGCTGCGCCCAGACCCGGTCACAGCTTTCCGGGTCGAGAAACATTATTACGTGCCTTCCTTACTGGACAGGATTGTCGATTCGGATTCTATCCGCGAGGATTAAGGAATTGCAATTGTTCACTAATACGAATAGTGATTAATCCCAGTCACCGCTGATATCATAAAAAAGAGGCCATGATTATGTTTTACTGGAAGTAAAAAACCCGAAGCTGGTACCACATTAGAGGCTGAGTTGCTGACCTGTAAATCAGTAAGCAAGGTTAACAGGCATTGAACTTTGACACAACAGAACCGTCCCCTTGTGTTTGCCCTTGTGTTTACATCTGCACAGTCAGGTGCTTAAAATTGCTTCTGGTGGCCTTTGAAGAAGATCGCCAGAAAAAGAGCAATTACCGTCAGTCCGGCAGCTACAATGAAACAATCCCCCATAGCCATGATTAAAGATTCTTTGACGGCCCGCTGCAAAATCATACTGCCGGTCAAGCCGAATGCCGAATCCCCTTTGATACCCAGACCAGTTGCCATTGACATAATCTCTGCTTGTATATGCAGATATTCATCGCTGTTTACGTTTATGGCGGAAACAAGGTCGGCCAGATAGATGGTCTGACGGTTTGCCAGAATGTTGCTGAACATGGCTATTCCAAAAGCGGAGGCAATCTGGCGGATAACATTGCTTAGAGCTGAAGCCCTCCCCACCAGATGTTGCGGTACCGTATTCATTCCCGCCGTAGTTGAAGGCATGAAACAAAAACCCATCCCGAAGCCTCTTACTACCAGCAATAGAATCATAACCCACACGGGTGTCACCGCATTAAAACCATGTAACATGTAGGTGGTTATCACCAGAATCGCCAACCCGCCCATCACCAGAGCCCTGGCACCATAACGATCGAATATTTTGCCGGCAGCCGGCATGACAATGCCGGAAGCCAGAGCAGCAGGTAAAAGGATCAGTCCGGTCAGCACAGCTGATTTCCCCAGAATACTCTGCAGAAGCAAGGGTATGAGGAACACCACCGCAAACATGCCTATTGAGATTATTGAGCTTACTGCCAGGGAAATAGTAAAGACGTAGTTTTTGCACAATCTAAGGTCCATAATCGGTTCACTGTGATGCAGTTCGTTGTATATGAATATGGTCAAGGAAAATGCTGCTACGAAAAGCAAAGAGACAATATAGGGTGAAGTCCAGCCGCGGTTGTTGCCCTCGCTCAGGGCCAACAGCAGGCAGAAAAAACCCATAGCAGAGGTAACAATACCGACAAAGTCAAAACTATGCCCTTTAATTAAGGAAGTCTCTTTTAAACGGGTTTTAGCCATAACGAGGTTTAATATGCCCACCGGTACGTTGACATAAAATATGAAACGCCAGGATAGAAAGTCAACCAGATATCCTCCCAGAGTTGGTCCGATGGCCGGGGCCAACATCATTGAGATTCCCCACAGCCCCAGCACCATCCCCATCCTTTCCCGGGGAAAATTTTGATAGAGGATGGCCATGCCCAAGGGCTGCATGATTCCTCCCCCCACCGCTTGTAAGACCCGGAATGAGATTATACTATCGATGCTCCAGGCTGCCCCACACAAGAAAGAACCGATGACAAAAATCAGCAGGGCGGTAAAATAAACCCGCTTGTAACCAAAACGGTCCCCCAAAAAACCAGATATTGGCATGACTATGCCCAGGGTCAGCATGTAGGCAGTTACTATCCACTGGGCATCAGAAGTTGAGGAGTTAAAAACGCTGATCATTTTGGGCAGGCTGACGTTGACTATAGTCCCATCCATGACGGACATAAATGTACCAATAATAATCACGGGTAGAACAGTAAAGTCGAGCTTTGCCTCGGACTTTGCTGCGACTGAAGTGCTATGCATCGGAAATGCTCCTTTACTTGCCCGTATATATTTTAACGTGGGCAGAAGTGCCGGCTCTCAACGCCAGTCCCTTATTGTCAAGGCTTATCTTAACGGGTACCCGCTGACTGACTTTGGTAAAACTGCCGGCAGTGCTCTCACTGGAAAAGAGGGCGAAAGTACTCTGGCTCACATCTCCAACCTTAGCGACCGACCCCTTGAAAACCTGGCCCGGAAAGCTGTCAATACGGATTTCCACTTCCTGGCCTACGTGCACACGGTTTATTTTCTTTTCTTCAATATTGGCGATAATCCAGGTATTGTCAGGACAGACTAAGGATAGTACCGTCTGACCTGCGGTAATGGTTTCCCCTGCCTGGACAGAGGTCCTGACCACTGTGCCTCCCAAAGGGGCTTTTAAAATGGAGTTGTTATAGTTATAGACTGCAGCATCGTAAACCGCCTGGGCTTGATTTACCCCCGCCCGCAAGGCCGGTTCAGAATTTTGGGCGGCAGCGGCCTCCTGTTGCTGGCTGTCCTGCAGGCTGGTCTGAGCAGATTGCAGGCCGAGGCGTGCGCTTTCCAGAGCTACAGCCGCCTTCTCATAATTGGAGCGGTAAGTATTGAGGTTTTCTTCAGAAATGGCCCCACTGCTGAATAATTGTTCATTTTTGCTTAGCACTCGCTGAGCATCAGCTGCGGCAATTTCGGCGGAACTCACCGCAGCGGCCGCAATGGCCACCTGATTGTGAGCTTTGGCCACCGCCAATTTCTTAGACTGCAACTCATAGGGCAGGCGTTCATAGTTGGCCTGGGCCAAATCCAACGCTGCTTGAGCCTGCTCCACAGCAAAACGGTATTGTTCTTGGTCCAGGACAGCTAATTCCTGGCCTTCGGCAACCTGCTCTCCATCAGCGACCAGGATCTTATCCAGGCGCCCCCCCACCCTGAAGCTGATATCACTTATATCGGTGGTGACTTTGGCATTTTGAGTACTTATAGCAGTCTGCAGCAGATACCACCAATAGATCCCTGCCCCGAATGCAGTCAGTAATATTATGAGCATGATAACCATGAATTTGCGACTCTTGGGTTTGCCCAATTCAGTCGCTACCCCTGCTTGCTGCACCTCAGTCGCTTTCATTCCGTTCTCCACCTCGAACCCCCCTTGTGAATTATTGGGCCAATATTTTTTCGGCGACTGCGATTTTAAGCGAGCAGACCTGTCCATAACATGGCATTAAGCAGTTCCAAATCCTTTTCCCGGCTATAATCCGGAATCGGTTGTTCGATATGATTTATCATCAGACCTTTTATAGCTGCTTTCAGGGCCCGAATCAACTCCTGATTGTCCATCCTGAAACGCATCCCCTCGATTCTAGACCGTTCAAATATCTTTACCAGCAAATCAATGTGTTGCTGGTGCTGCATCCGGACACGTTCCAGAAACGCAGGCTCGGAATAATCGCTCTGGTATAAAACCAGTGCTAAAACCAAATTGCTATATCTGGTGTAGAAGTCATACTCTAATTCCAGCAGCAGTCTCAAAGCTTGTCGGGCATCGCTGTTGCCCAAACATTGTTCCTCAAGATCCCGGCACAGATTCTCAATGCCACGGCAGATAACATGAACCATAATCTCTTCTTTACCGCTGAATAGTTTGTAAAGAGTACCCTTGCCAAATTCTGCTTCCCGGGCAATCTCATCCATGCTTACCCGGTCAAAGGGCTTGTTACTAAAGAGTCTAAAAGCCACTTCCCCGACAAAATCCTTTTTAAAGCTTCGTTCCACTTCTTTGCGTGACATTTTCATCTGCAGCAGACCTCCAAAGTCTATTATTAATACTCGCAAGTTCTATTTTAGAACCCATGTTTCCAAATGGTCAAGTCAAAAAATCATCGAACTTTGGTTAAAGATTAACGAAAGCAGTTTTCCCCGGCAGGAGCGCTTCTGCTAAGCAAGCGCTTTTAACGGTTGCATTGCCAAATCCACTCGCGGTACTACTTAAAAATTCCCAACCGCACCTGGCTTTAGCAGGCATTCTCGCAATTTCATAGATTAACATGATCGGGGCGGCTATTATAGTTGGCCTGGGTGGATGTCGCGAATGGAAAAAGCCGGTCTACAGCGGTCGATGTCAAAGAAGAGCTGCATACCCGACAATGCGTCTTGAGCGGGATCATTCGGTCAGCTCAAGAGCGAGGTTTTCTATAATATTGAGTGGAGCGAAGTGGGCTCAGAGGTATTCGTATGAGTTCTGCTGTGTAACGATTTCTTTTTTCCATGGTTTCATTTTGGCTTGTTTCCAACCAATATGTGTCTCAGCCATTGTGAGCAGTATAGTCAGCGATATCGATAGGTCGTGTCGGAAGGTTGAGTTTAACCAGAGTCTCTCTTACATAATGCAGGTTTTCCCTGTGCCAGCGTCTATTATGATAGGCTAAATGCCTGTGTTCCTTTTTATCAACGGTCCCCGATAATTCAGTAATTTTTCCTCGTCTTATGGCCATACAAATCCCTCCTATTTTTTATAGGCAGGGACCACATACACCTTTATCCGCTACGCTTACCGCGTACGTCCAAACAAAAAAGCCTTTGCGTATCTGCAAAATGCAAACCAACAAAAGCTCATTATTTCCGAAACATGGTGCGGTGGGGGGGACTTGAACCCCCACGGGTCTCCCCATACGCCCCTCAAACGTACGTGTCTGCCGGTTCCACCACCACCGCACATCTATAGGTTTCACCATCCTGCTGGTCACCGATGGCCATGCAAATTATACAACAGGAAACTAGGACTGTCAATCGACGGCCGCTGTTATTCAACTGCTGCCATTCCCGCTATTCCGGCATTTTACCGGTCACGGCTGTAAATAGTGTTATACGCCTCGTAGTTTTTCAGGACATTCCTGACATACTGCTGGGTTTCCACAAACGGGATCTGCTTGAGACCAAGCGTGCTGCCGTCCCAGGTGCCATCCTGCAGCCATTGTTTCACCTTGCCGCGGCCCGCATTGTATGCCGCCAGTTCCAAGGGCAGGTTGCCTTTGAATTCCCTCTCCAGATCGTTCAGATACCAACAGCCCAGGCGTATATTTACTTCGGGATCATGCAGCTGTTCGGTGGTAAAATTTTTGATCCCTATTTCCCCGGCAATCCATTGCGCCGTTTCCGGCATTATCTGCATCAGTCCCCGGGCTCCTACCGGAGACCTGGCAGTGGTCTTGAAATTGCTCTCAGCTCGGATTATGGCAAACACCAGATACGGATCTACATCATATTCGCTGGCCATCTCGAATACTATTTCCTGGTGGGGCAACGGGTAGATCCAGGTTATCCATTTAGGAAAGGTGAATATTGTCCCGAGGATTAGCAACAGCCCGACTATCTGCAAACGCTTTGTCTTGCGACGTTTTTTCTTTTTCAATTATGCTTCTCCACACATCCATTGCTGTATTAAGTAGACATCGGTTGCCCTGCAATAGCTCCGTAGTACTTGACAACCTGAATCATAGTTTCTTCCATAGTGCCGCTGTTGTCAATGACTATATCGGCCAAGCGGGCCTTGGCATCCAGAGACATTTGGCTATCGATGCGCTTGACAGCTTCCTCGCGGCTGAGCCAATTGCGCTCCATCAGCCGCTCGATCTGTATTTCCCGCGGCACCCAGACTACCCACACCTGGTCGCATAACCTGTCCATGCGGCCTTCAAACAGGAGGGGGATATCCAGCACCAGGACCGAGTCTGGCTGGGTGTGCCGGAGATGCTGCAGTTCATTCTGGATTTCGGCAAGAATGCGGGGGTGGGCTATCTGGTTCAAGACCTGCAGCTTTTCCCGGTCATTGAAAACGATAGCACCTAGCTTGATCCGGTCGATGGTCGAATCTGGATTTAGAACCTCGCGCCCGAATGCGTTTACGACATCTTCCCAAATCGGTTGGTTGGGCTCCATGAGGCGATGGGCCGTTTCGTCACCATCTATGATGATTGCCCCCAGTTCAGCCAGGAATTTGGATACGGTACTCTTACCGCTGGCGATACCGCCGGTCAGTCCGATTATTTTCATTTCACACCCCGCCAACATTACTTGAGCTACTATCGGATCATTTCTTGCCCTGCTGCCTCACCCGGCGCAGGGTGGCTGTTCTGGACAAACCTATCATATGTCACTTTTGGCATTTGGGGCAGTAATGACTGCTGCGCCCGCCGATTTGTTCTTTAAGAATAAGGTTCCCGCATAGGGGGCAGGTCTGCTGGGCTCTACCATATACCTGCAAAGACTCCTGGAAGCTGCCGGTGCGGTTGAATCCATTCCGGAAGTCGCGAAAAGTAGTGCCCCTTTGCTTGATACTTTGGCGCAATACCTTGATTATGGACTGGCGAAGACGTTTGATTTCCTCTGGCAGCAGGCTCCCGGCCGGACGGTCTCCTCTGATTCCTGCCTTGAAAAGAGCCTCATCCGCATATATGTTGCCAATACCAGCAATCAGGTTTTGGTTGAGGAGCAGTGTCTTAATGGCCACTTTA
>JAAZOA010000293.1 GCA_012798055.1 Syntrophomonadaceae bacterium
GGAAAATCCCAAATTGAAAACCGGCAAAATAGAAATATATGCGGAAAAGATGGAAGTGTTGAACACAGCCAAGACACCTCCTTTCTACATCGAAAACGGTATCGAGGTCGATGAACTCCTGCGTCTGCGTTACCGCTATCTGGACCTGCGGCGGCCAGAAATGAGAGATAATTTGATGCTTCGGCATAGGGTGGTCAAGGCGATCCGGGATTACCTGGATGGTGAGGGCTTCCTGGAAATCGAGACCCCCATCCTAGGCCGCAGCACTCCCGAGGGAGCCCGCGATTATCTCGTGCCCAGCCGGTTGCACCCCGGCGAATTTTTTGCTCTGCCGCAATCGCCCCAGCAATATAAACAGATGTTGATGGTGGCCGGAATGGAGAAGTATTTTCAGATTGCCAGATGTTTCCGGGATGAGGACTTGAGGGCCGACCGGCAGCCCGAGTTTACCCAACTGGACCTGGAAATGTCGTTCGTCGGTGAAGATGACATCATTGCCCTAATAGAAGGAATGATCCCACGCTTGTTTAAGGAAGGCTGCGCTTTGGATGTGAGTGTGCCATTCCCCAGTATCACTTACCAGGAAGCCATGCTGAAATATGGCACGGATCAGCCCGACCTTCGTTTCGGCTGGGAAATAGTGGATATCACCGATATCGTAAGAGACGTTGAATTCCAGGTGTTTGCAGGTGCGATAGCTGCAGGCGGAGTGGTGAGGGTTTTGAATGCCAAAACCTGCGGTTCCTTCACCCGCAGAGAGATAGACGACCTGGGCCGTATCGCCGTGGAATTCGGGGCCAAGGGACTGGCCTGGATAAATGTTACCCAGACTGAACTCAAATCACCCATCAGCAAGTTCTTGACTGCAACCAAGATGCAGGAGATTCTAGCTGCTGTTGGAGCTGAACCGGGGGACCTGCTCTTGTTCGGTGCAGACCAGCCGGAAATCGTAGCCAGGGTCCTGGGAGTGCTGCGCTTGAACCTGGGCAAACGCTTGAATCTTTTAGACCCGCATTCATTGGCGTTTACCTGGGTCAGGGATTTTCCGCTCTTGGAATACGATGCAGAAGAACAACGCTATGTTGCTGTTCATCACATGTTCACCTCGCCTCAGGAAGAAGATGTCCCGCTGCTTGCGGAGGATCCCGGCCGTGTCAGGGCCAGGGCCTATGATCTGGTCTTGAATGGCACCGAACTGGGTGGGGGCAGCATTCGTATACATCGCCGGGAATTGCAGGAGAAACTGTTTGATCTGGTGGGGATGGGAAAGGAAGAAGCAGCTGAGAAATTTGGCTATATGCTGGAAGCCTTCGAATATGGGGCCCCGCCCCATGGGGGAATTGCTTTTGGCATTGACCGCTTGATAATGCTGATGGCGGGCAGGGAAAGCATCAGGGACGTCATCGCCTTTCCCAAAACCCAGAGTGCAGCCTGCCCAATGACTGAGGCCCCTTCAGAAGTGAGTCCCAGGCAATTGCGGGAACTTTCCTTAAAAATTAAGGACAAATAGAGCGGATCCTGATTTGACGAGCAGCAAAGCCGGGCGGTTGTGTTGAAGCTATCTGGTGAGTATGCTATTATCTAATAAAGTAAAACCAAGCTGGGTGAAACCACATCCCTGCTGTTTGCGTGAATAGCCGTTTAGTTTTTGCCAACACAAAAACTTTGGGAGTTCGGACTTCATATATGACTTGCAAGCCCACCCATGGGAAACATAAAGTATGTGAGAGAACACCCCCCTGCATTGCAGGTTAAAACTCGCGGCGCCACGGATCAGTGGGGTTTTTTATGGCTGCACCCGCGGCTCATCTCTTCCAGACTCCAGGAGCACTGTTTTTGTACAGGGATATTAGACCAGCAACTACATATGAACCAGTGGTGATGGATATCTACCAGCGCCTGTGGGATCATTTTGGGCCTCAAGGATGGTGGCCGGGCGAAAGCACGTTTGAGACCATCGTGGGAGCCATACTTACCCAGGCGGTAACCTGGAAAAATGCGGAGAAAGCGATAAGGGCATTAAAGCAGGCCCGGGTTTTTTCGGTTGCAGACCTACTGGCCATCCCCTTGGAAGAACTGGGCCGGATTATAACCCCGGCTCTCTATCATCGCCAAAAGGCCCGAAAATTGGTGATTATGATGGAATTCATACAGCATGAGTATGGAGGAGACTATGACCTCATGTTCTATGAATCCCTGGAGGTATTACGGCCCAAAATATTGTCCCTTTGGGGCATAGGCCCAGAAACCGCCGACTCGATTCTCTTGTATGCCGGCAATTATCCGATATTTGTGGTCGACGCCTATACCCGGCGAATTTTTTCCCGCCTGGGATTAGTCGGCCAAAACGTTGACTATGCGGCGATGCAGAGTTTCCTGCAGTCAAACACACCGGCTGATGCCGGTCTCTATAACGAATACCATGCTCTGCTGGTGGCTTTGGGTGCCCGCCACTGCAGGAAGAACAGACCGGATTGTGCTGCCTGTCCGATTACTTTTTATTGTAGGCACTGAGTAGTATGGTAGGATAAATTGTGAGAGGAGTCGAAACTATGTTGTATTGGGATCAGGAAAA
>JAAZOA010000294.1 GCA_012798055.1 Syntrophomonadaceae bacterium
CTGCACAATCTCTGCTTCGCTCCCCTCTGTCGATGGTTTGGGGAAGTTGTGGTGCAGGACAGTCCGGCCTGGGAAATAGGGGCAGGACTCTTTAGCCTGATCGCATACGGTAACCACATAGTCAAAGTCCATTTCTTTGAATTCGTCCAGAATCTTGGAACGGTGGGATGACATATCTGCCCCCAGCTGCTCCATAACCTTTATCGCATATGGATCTACCCCGGTTGCTGTCAGCCCTGCGCTGTATGATTCGTAACGGTCACCGTACAGCATGCGCAGCAACGCCTCGGCCATTTGTGAGCGAGCCGAATTGGATTTGCATATAAACAGTACTTTGGATTTGCGCGACTGGTTCATTCCTCCACTCCCTTGTCCTGTTTGGCCATCGCCGCATAGAAGTTTCTAAGATTTTCCGGCAGCACGTATTGGGCAGCACGGGCTTCAACCGGAGCTTGGCCACCGTAGACCGCCTTGAGAATAGCCTCGATGATCATCCCCTTGGGAGGTACATTGTACTCCCGGCCTTGATATACCCACACCCGACAATCCACGGTATCTCCGCAAAGATCTCCACAGGATTCGCACAGACTCTCCTTGACTTCCATCTGAATATCCTGGCCGTTGATTCTGATCGTCGGGGAGCTCAAAAATTTGTACTTCTCAGCCAGTTCTGCCGTGTTAACGTTGATTTTATTCACCACCACTTCATTTCCGGTAGCGGTTAGTATGTTGGCAACTTCTGCTACAGCCTCGTCCAGGCCGCTATCTGTGCCCTGACAACGGGTACAAACGCTCAAATCCAGGAAGAGGAAATCGATTATCAACTGTTTTTTGGGAGTATTCAATTCAATTATTTTACCAATATTGGACGGGACTAAGGCACAACATCCAGTAGTAAGATTTATCTCTGTCATTTTCATCTCTCCTTATTGGTTAGCTTCAGCCACAATTTTATCAACTTCAGCGGCGATCTCCTGGGCTACCAAGTCGACCAGCTTATGGTCTTCCACGCTCAAAGTCTGGGGATTACCAGAGAGTTTAGCTCCATGCCGGGCCAGGATTTCGCTTACCACCATGGGATGAATGGGTCTGCCCTGCTGTTTGGCCGAACTGATGGCACAGCAGCGCTTATCGCAGCCATCCAAGGTAATCGTAGTAATACGGTGCGTAAAGGTGCGCTGTTTTTCATCCCCGACTGTAAATAAGGGAAGGCACATGGTAACAATCCGCCCAGGCCGCAATTCCTCCAGGACTTTGCGACAGGCGAAACGGGTAATCGTACCTTCGCACAGATCCTCGCCATTGCAGGGCACAATAGCCACCCGGGTCGGTTTCTTGCCCACGTTTATCTCTAGGCCTGCCATGCTTAAGCCCCCTCTCCCGTCAGGCGATCTACTTCTGCGGCCAGATGCTCTGCCAAGCGTGTGGCCAAGTGACTGCCGTCCTCGCCCAAGTTCAGAATACCCTCCGGTTTGAGTTCCGGGAACTGGTTCATGAAGTCAGTGACATGAAAAGCATGGTTAACCTTGTTTTTGATCCGCTCCACATTTTTACGGGCGCAATCCTCCGGGCAGCCATCCAGTGTAATTACCAGGTTGTCACGCACCAGACTTACAGAATCTGGTTCATCAATCATCAAGCGTGCCAGACATATTCTCACACATTGTTCCGGCCTTAATTGATCTGCTAGGGTGTAGGCCGCCTGGCGGCCGATCTCACCCGCCGGTTTACCGATGCCACTACAGGGTAGGACTATGACTTTCTTCATACTGCCACCTCCCAATGGTCTCCATGAGATATCCCTCCAGTCGGGTAAACTCTTGCCGACAAGTTCTTTTTGACATAGTATAAGTATATTATTATATACCCCACTTAAAATCAAGGCAGGTGCTAGCTATGATCGACCAAACTGCAAATGTTTTAAAAGCCCTGGGTGAACCTACTCGTTTGAAAATAATCAAATTCTTGTCAGCGCGCGAGTTGTGCGTCTGCGAGCTGGTAGAGGTCTTGGGAATAAGCCAGCCCCGTGTCTCTCAGCATGTTAAAGTACTAAAACAAGCCAGTCTGGTGAATGAACGCAAGGTCAGGCAAAATTCCTATCTCAGCATCGATGAAGCGGTCCTTAAGGACGCCATCATCATTCCTTTTCAAACCTTAATGCAGACCAGACTCGATAAACTTCCAGAACTTAAAGCGGAAAACCAGCGCTTTGAGCTATTGGAGGCTAATACCGCTGTCACTGCTTGTAAAGAAGGCAATAAGCGCAAAAAATTCTCGGGCAACTCCAATCAAATCGCCTGAAGATTAAGTTGGCAGTTGTGTATGCAAGTTATTGTTATAATTATGCAATTTGTGAACAGGATTAACATACATTATCATAGTTTGTAGGACAATGCCCTGATTTAATTGATGGAGGTCTCCTCTCATTAGAAAAAAGCGGCTCTGTCCCTGTTGGTGGCGAGGACATTGATTTGCCAGTATGTTCCGAATATAAATCGAATGGAACAGGGGGGGATTCACATGGGCAATGATAATTTTTTCAAGAAATATCAATTTACTATTATCCTGCTGGCGATCATGGTAGCTATAACCCTATGGGTTTTCTCAACTGGCAGGGCTAATATGGAAGGAGCTCCTCAACTTAATAGCGGTTTGATTATCGTTCTGGCAATCATTGGTATGGCTGCTGGGTGTTTAGGTGGTTGGATTGGCACCGGCGGTTGCAGTGTTATGCTGCCCATTCTCCATTTTTGGCTGGGTTTTCCGGCTCCTTTGGCGGTTGGGACTACCCTTTTCGCGGTGATATTCACCGCTATATCCGGCGGGTATGGACACCTGGTGCGAGGCAACCTCGACCGGCGAGCCGTTATGTATCTGGGCGGATTCGGTATTTTCGGCGTATTACTAGGTTCCTGGCTTTTCACATTTTTAGCAGTTCATTCTGAATTATTGGGATTCATCTTGGGTTTGGTCTTTTTATGGCCCTCTATAAGAATGATAAAGGAAGGTTTGGCTAAAAGTAAACTTGGAGCTGGCAAAGAAGGCAATTCTATTCAAGGTTCAGCGGCGGGCTTAGGCCTGTTTGGGGCATTGGTTGGGACCCTAACCGGGATAGTGGGATTAGGAGGAGGTTATGCGCTGGTACCAGGACTGATTTACCTGTTCGGAGCCCCGGTATATGTTACAATGGGAACCTCTCTGGCCACCATGATTCCTATGGCCGTAGTTGGTGGTTCCATCAAACTTATCCAGGGATTTGTAGTACTGGGGGCAGCTTTGGTTATGGCAGGCGGCACCATAGTCGGCGCGCAAATTGGAGCGGCTACCATTAAGATGTTCAAACCCAGCACCCTCAAGCTGATTTTCGGTATATATTTTCTCTATGTAGCAATCAAATTCATCGGCAATTATTTGGGTATACCCGTATGGTAAATTTCAGAGCTGTCTAAAACAATTGTTTGTATTGCGGCTAAGGCCGACATTATAAGGATGCCGGCCTTCGTTTTTTCTTATTCCTATTTCGGGCTTGCTAACCAATAGAAAAAGAGCCTAAAAACCAGGTAAAACGGGCATTGATGCCGAATATATGTGCATAGGGAATGGCGATTTTGGCAAAAAAACCATGCACATGGAGGCAAATATGTACCGAAAACCAAGCCCGCA
>JAAZOA010000295.1 GCA_012798055.1 Syntrophomonadaceae bacterium
AGCCCCCAGGAATTTTATCTTCATCTAAGCAGCCTCCAATTGCACTTGAATTGTATCTATTATAATGCAAATATAATGCAAATCTCAGTTGAACCATAAATATTTCCTGCGCGCGGCTACCTATGCCTTTGAACCAGTCTGCTCATACGCTCCAATGCCTGGTCTATATTGCTGATACTGGCCGCATAACAACAACGAACAAAACCTTCCCCGCTATTTCCGAAGGCATTGCCAGGGACTACAGCCACCTGTTCTTCAAACAATAATCTCTCACAGAATTCTTCGCTGCTCAGACCGGTGGTTTTTATGGAAGGGAAACAATAGAAGGCACCTTTGGGCTCAAAGCACTGCAGTCCGATTTCACGCAGTCCAGTCACGATGAGCTTGCGCCGATAATTATAGTCATCGACCATTTTCCGCATCTGATCCTCACCGTTGCGAAGCGCTTCGATGGCTGCCTTTTGCCCCATAATGGGTGCGCACATTATGGTGTACTGGTGGATCTTGTTCATTGCCCCCACCAGGTCCGGATGTCCGCACACATAACCTATCCGCCATCCAGTCATGGCAAAGGCCTTGGAAAAACCGTCCATAACCAGGGTTCTGTCCTTCATGCCAGGGAATGAAGCGATGGAAACATGCTTGCCCTCATAAGTCAACTCGGAATATATCTCGTCACTTAGGACCAATAGGTCGTTCTTGATGATGATATCCACCAGGGCCTGTAAATCCTGATGCTTCATGATACCACCAGTGGGATTGTTGGGGTATGCCAGGATCAGCACCTTGCTGCGGGGGGTGATCTTGGCTTCCAGGCAATCTGGACGCAGCCGATACTCGTCCTGATCGAATGTCTCTACAGCCACAGCTTTGCCATAGGCCAGTTCAGTACCGGGGGCATAGGAAACAAAACATGGTTCCGGTATCAGCACTTCGTCTCCTGGTTCCAGGAGCGCCCGCAAAGCTATATCCAGGGCCTCACTGACCCCGACCGTAATGAGGATCCCGTTGACCGGATCGTAGTCAACCCCTATTTTACGCTTTTCATAAAGGGCAATCTCCTCTCTCAATTCAGGCAAACCCGAATTGGAGGTGTACATGGTATATCCCTTCTCTAAAGAATACACGCAGGCTTCACGGATGTGCCATGGGGTCACAAAATCCGGTTCACCAACCCCCAGAGAGATCACACCCTCGGATTGGGAGACAAGATCGAAGAACTTGCGGATGCCAGAAGGAGGGATGGTTTGGACGGTCTTGGAGATATAAGATTCCATGCTCTTCATGGGCTCACCACCAACCTCTTGTCTTCCTCTGGTTCGTCAAAAATGAAGTTGTCTTGTTTGTAGCGTTTCAAGACAAAATGGGTCACTGTGCCTTGCACATGTTCCAGGCAAGAGAGTTTGTGCGAAACAAATCTGGCCACGTCCTTCATGCTGTTGCCGGTCACTACCACTGACAAGTCGTAGGTACCACTCATCAGATAAACACAGCGTACCTCGGGGAACCTGTATATCCGTTCCGCTATGGCATTGAACCCTACTTCCCGTTCAGGTATGACTTTAACGTCGATCATAGCCGTCACACCATCACAGCCCATTTTCTCCCAATTTATCACCGTATTATATCCAAGTATAATCTTGTCATGCTCCATCTTGGCGATCGCATCCTTGACCACTGCTTCATCGACCTCCAGCATAGTAGCCAGCGACTTGTCGCTCAATTTGGCATCATACTCGATCAATTCAAGGATTCTCTTTCTAAGTTCCATTACCCCGATTCCCCCTTCTTTTCATCCTTCTGCGGCGGAAATAAAAAAACTCTCATCCCACAAAGGGACGAGAGTCTATTTCCCGCGGTACCACCCTATTTGGCGCTAAGCCCAACTCATACCGATAACGGCGGCTTCCGGCTGGCTTGTGCTCAAGCATTGACACCAGCGCTCCCAGGCGGCTTTCATCGATGATCTGCTACCGGTTCTCAGCATGCCCGGCTCTCTGGCCAACAAATCAGCAACTACTCTCCTGATCATGACTTTATCTGTATTACATTTCCGGATATGTTAGCACTATAAATCCATTACGTCAAGCGTATTGCCCGGTTTTCACCCTAATTTATTCCTGTTCCTTAGCCAACTTCGCTTCCAATTCTTTGACCCGCTCGGCTAATTTGTCGTATTCGGACTTGCTGATAACCCCAAATTTAGCGCGCCACTCGTCGATTTCCTCACGCACCATATTGCGGTACTCTGTCTTGAATTCCTCGCCCTTTTGCATTACCTCTTCCATGGTCTGCTTGGCTTCTTCCCTGCTTATTTCCCCTCTTTCCACCAGTTCATCGATAAAAGCCTCGGTCTTTTCTTTGGTCAGACTGATTGCTCCCAGCCAGAGGTTCATAGCCTTGTCAAAATAACTCATTGTAATCCCCCTTACAATTAGTATTTACGTATATATCCAGCATACCATATTGTGGTATGGGCTTGCAGCCCTTGATTTCCAAATATGTGCTAATTTATGGCTGCGGTGGCTATCTAAGATTGCGGTTGTCGGGTGCACATACCAACTAATGATGAACCAGGTGGTGCAAAATCAGGCCAGCATTTTCTCCACCTGTTGATGGGCTATGGTCTCAATGCCATCATCAAGGCGCACGTCGATGGAAATCCGCTTGCGCTCGGCCATAGCGTGGATAAAAAAGTCAGCCAGGACGGGATTTTTCGGCAATAAGGGCCCATGCAAGTAACTGCCCACCAGGTTTCGGTAGAGTAACCCTTCAGTCTTGTCTTTGCCGTTGTTGCCGAATCCTCGCAATACTTTCCCCAGGGGTTTCAGCTCGGGGTCATCAAAATAGGTACGCCCGCCATGGTTCTCGAAACCCACGATAGATGAGGGACTACCGTCAATTTCAGCTTCGATCAGGATGTTGCCGATCAAGCGGCCGGGCTCAGCGACTGTATGCAGCCCAAAAAATGCCAGGCCTGGCATAATCGTGCCATCTGCAGCCTTGTAGAATTCACCCAGCAGTTGATAGGCCCCACAGATACAAAGGCCAGGCAATCCGTCTTGCACGGCCTGCCATAATTCCTCCGATCTGGTCCTAAGGTCCTGGAAGACAAGTTCCTGTTCCCGATCCGAACCGCCCCCCATGAAGAACATGTCGGTTTTCCCCAGATCAACCTGGTCGCCAAGGAAACATTTCCTTATCTCACATTCTTGACCCAGCCATTCCAGCCGTTTCTGCAGGCAGATCAGGTTGCCACGATCACCATAAAGATTCATGAGATCCGGATACATATGCGCTATCACAAACTTGGCCATATTTTCACATCCTGAATGCTATACGACTTCCGATTCCATAACTCATCGATCTCGCAGTCTGAGCAAAATTTTACGGCAAGCAAATAGGGCAGTATATGTACAGAGGATATAGGTCACTTGACCTTCAAGGCCCAATGTCCGCTCTATGGCTTTGCGCAGGTACGGTTCTATGACGATCTTGCTGGTATCGAGTCCGGCATACTTGAATCTTAGGGCCATATCCCCGCTGCGTTGCCCGGAACATATCAATCCGGTTATCTTTTCCTCCGACCGGGCCAAAAGCTCAACCTGTGTGTCCCAAATCCAGCTTATGTCCCGGCCATCGGCAGCATTGTCATTGAGGGCCATAAAGATGTTCTTGGTATGGATGTCGCCGGTCAGCATGGCCAGACTCTGGTCAAATCCGGTGGGATTCTTGACCAAGATCAAAAAGACCTGTTTTCCCCCGATAATAAAATTCTCCATCCGCCCAGCAGCCGGCTGATGGCTGGCTATGGCTCTCTTGATGATATCCTTGCCAAATCCAGATTCCAGGGCAAGGGTCGCTGCGGCCAAAATGTTGTAGGCGTTGTAAAAACCTTGTAATCTGCTCTCCAGATGCAAATCGCCGATTTTGAAGGCTATACCGTCTTCCAAGGAGAGTTCACTGCCCACATAGTCGAGCTGCTGGTTGTGGTGACCACAATGAGGACATTGGAATCTGCCCAGCTGGGCGTAGTGATAGTAGGAATACTCCAGTTCATGCCCGCATAGCATGCAGTACCTGCATTCCCTGCTGTCAGCACTATCCAGGTTGTCATAAGCCGTATGATCAAAGCCGTAATAGAGGCACTTTAGGCCAGTAAGGGAAGGCCAATTAGACTGGAGGGGATCATCCGCATTTAGAATCAGCTCGATGCCGGTGCCCTTCACCGCGCTGCTGATCAGCTTAACAGTGATATCCAATTCACCGTATCGGTCGAGTTGGTCTCGGAAAAAATTGGTTATTAAAATGTAGCGGGGTTTTATTATCTGCAGCAAAGGTGCCACGTTGGCTTCATCAGTTTCCAATAAGGCGTAATCATGGGTGCGTTGGCCTAACAAATCGGAATTCTGGATGAAGGCGGTAGTTATCCCGGCTAGCATATTGGCCCCGGCTTGGTTGTGGACAATACTGAAGCCTTGTTCCCTGATGATCGCGGCGGCTAGGTTGCAGGTGGTGGTCTTGCCATTGGTCCCGGTCACCATGAAGCAGGCTCCGGTTATGTTTCGGCTTAGTTCAGACAGCAAGGGCGGATATATGAAGGAAGCCAATCTGCCAGGCAGATTGGTCCCTTGGCCACCCAGCGCCCGGCTCAATGCGATCAATGCTTTACCGGTAACCAGCGCCAATAATTTGCGGATTTTGAACATCGCTGCCACCTTTGCCTATCTTATCCTGGTCCAATATTCGGAGACTGGACCTCGACCAGGCCGATTGGCATTATCAGCCAGCACTTCTTTATATACTTCTTCCAGTTTCAGTGCCATATTGCGTGAGGAATATTTTTCGGCTTTGGCCAGAGCATTCTGCCTCATTTGATTATACAGCAGCTCATCTGTAAGGATACTGCAGATAGCTGCTGACAATCTACCGGTGTCCTCGTCGGTAAGTATCCCGTTGATGCCGTCATCTACCATCTCCTGTACTCCGGGGGCTCTTACTGCTGCAATCGGCAGTCCAGCAGCCATGGCTTCCAGCAAAACCAGACCCTGGGTCTCGGTTAAAGAAGCAAAAACAAACATATCTGCAGAAATGTATACATTCACCAGGGTTTCAAACGGCAAAACCCCTGTAAATATTACATCAGAATCCAAGGACAGGCCCAGGTCGATGACCAGCTTTTTCAATTCCTCCTCCATGGGCCCCTGTGCGGTAATCACCAGGGTGGTGGCAGGCATGTTGTCCTTGACTTTTCTGAAGGATCGGATTAAAAATGGCAGGTTCTTCTCCTGAGTGAGTCGTCCCACAAACAACAGGATTCGATTGGCATCCGGAATAGTATAGTGCTTCCGCAGCCACTCTTTATCACCGCCCGAAAACTTGCCCAGATCCACCCCGGTAGGGATTATGGATATAGGGGTAGTGACATTGAAATTCCTGACCATGGTTTCAATTTCTGCTGCTGGTACGATTACATGACTGCAGTTATTACAGAAATGGGAGATGTATTTAACAGTCAGTTCCTTGGCCAAATCCTGGGCAACCACCAGATAATGAACATACTGGTCGTAACGCGTGTGATATGTAAAAACCAGGGGCAGGTTGAACTTCCTGGCATACCTTAGCCCCACTCTTCCCATGGTAAATGGTGAATGGACATGAATTATGTCCAGCTTGAGGCTCCGCACCAAATGTGTCATGCCAGGATAAATGGGGATAGCCAGGGTATAGTCAGGATTGGTCGGCGCGGGGATGGAGAACAAACGGTAAACGTTATCCTCGTCTTCACCCTCATAATTAGGGTAACTGGGAGCAAAAATATATACTTCATGCCCCAGCCGAATCAACTCTTCCCTGAAACTGGCTATGGAAGATACGACTCCGCTGGTATAGGGCTTATAACTGTCAGTAAAGATTCCGATCCTCAATTCATCGGCCTCCTTTTGGCTGCTTAGAGATAGACTGAGCCCCTCCTGTTAATACTAGGGACTCCCAGGCGGGTTCTGAAAAAATCCGCCCCCCGCGTGCAATTGATTTTGGACGATATTTACAATATCGGCAATGAATCTGCCTATCCCCGAGGCATTTAATATCACCATTTTCTGCAGGGCGTACAAAACCAAAGCCCCTAGCACTGTGAAACCAATGGCCATGCCGAATCCTCGCGCAACCCCAGCCCAAAAATTGATCCTCAGTAAGCGCCGGGGATTGTTAAGCATTTCCACATATTCGGCGATACCCAATTTCTCCATCGC
>JAAZOA010000296.1 GCA_012798055.1 Syntrophomonadaceae bacterium
CAGCACAAGATTTACCGGGTGGCTGCAGTTGGGAATCCGGTCATGCTCCACCTGTTATTGGGCTTAGGCGTCTCTGACCTGGGAAGGGCTCCCTATGTGGGTACATTTAGTCAGACAGTGGAAACCCAGGCCTGCCAACTAGGGCTCAGAGTTAATCCGCTGGCTCAGCTGTTCACGCTTCCGCAGCTAGGAGGTTTTGTAGGAGCGGATACTACTGCCTGTCTCATGACCCTGGCCAATGCGGCTGAAGCGACGTACCTGATGATAGACATAGGCACTAACGGGGAAATCGTATTGAATAACAGGGGTAGGATGTGGGCCGCATCTGCGGCTGCCGGACCTGCTTTCGAGGGTGGTGCTATCAGTTGCGGGATGCGAGCTGGGCAAGGTGCGATCGATAAAGTAACGGTGGTCGATGGTGAGCTTAAATTGCGGGTCATCGGCGGCGGCTCACCCCGGGGCATATGCGGATCCGGGTTGATCGACCTGGTTGCCTGCCTGCTGCAATATCAGGACCTGGACCGCAATGGTAACATATCCGAATCGCCGCACCTAAATATCCCAGTTGGTAAGGGCAAGAGGGGACGGGAAATAATCCTGCAGCCAGCAGGTCAAACCATAACCGGTTTGGCTCTGGTACTGGACCAGGAAGACATACGCCAACTACAGCTGGCTCGTTCTGCTGTCCGCACCGCGGTGGAAATACTGATGGTCCAGGCCGGCGTTGAAGCCGGGCAGGTTGAGAAGGTTTACCTGGCAGGGGCTTTTGGCAACTACCTGGATCCAGCCAGCATATTGCAGATCGGCTTGATACCTTCCATTGAAGCAGTTAAAATAAGGAACATCGGCAATGCTGCTGCCGAAGGGGCCATTATGGCGTTGCTCAGCCAAAAGCAGTGCGAACTGGCAGATAACATCCGGACCCGGGTGCAGTATGTGGAATTGGCTGACCAACCTGATTTTCAGAACCGGTTCATAAAGAATATAGATTTCTAGAATTGTGACACCCGGGGCGGGACAACTTGCCGGCAAGGAGGTAAATTTTTCAATGCGGGTGGACTACCACGTACACGTGGCTGCACATGGAGAGCACGAATACAGCCGGGAGAGGTTGGAAAGGTATATTGACCAGGCCTACCAAATGGGTATTGCTGAGATCGGATTTTGTGAACATGACGAGTTTCAGGCTATGGTGGATCTCGAGCTATTCAAGAGCATCCAAAGTCAAAAAAGCCACGGCATTGAGATCAGACTGGGACTGGAATTGGATTATTTTCCAGGCCGGGAAGAACAGCTCAAACAGACGATTTTGTCTGCCGACTTTGATTTCGTGATCGGATCGGTTCATTTTATTGAGGGCTGGGGATTTGACCACCCGGATTTCCGGGATGGATTCAGCCAGCGGGAAACAGATGATGTCTACGGCCAGTATGCAGCCATACTGCTGCAGATGTCCCAGTGGGCAGGCATCGACATAGTTGGGCATCTGGACCTGGTCAAGATTTGGGGTCACCGACCCCGCAGGCTCAAAGCCCTGCATTATTTCGAGCCGGTTTTGAAGTCCGTCCAGCGAGCGGGAATAGCTGTTGAGATCAACAGCGCCGGGTTGAGAAAAGACGTACAAGAGATATATCCAGCCGGGGACATTATCCAGAGGATGTTCGATTACGATATTCCGATCACTATTGGTTCAGATGCTCACCAGCCTGAACAGGTGGGTTCAGGACTGGATGCAGCTTACAGGGCTGCCCGGAAAGCCGGGTACCAGTACCTGGTAAGGTTCCAGCATCACCAGCAACTGGTGACTCCGCTGGACTATTAACAACAAGGAGTAAGGCCATCAAATGAGCGATATCATATTCCTGGTAATAAGCCTGGGCATTATCCTGGTAGGAGCGGAATTATTCGTCAATGGAGTTGAATGGCTGGGGAAATTATTCAACTTATCGGAGGGAGCAGTCGGAAGTGTCTTGGCTGCTGTAGGGACTGCTCTCCCAGAGACAATCATCCCTATCATCGCCATTCTATTTGGTTCGGGTTCCGCCGGGAAAGAAATTGGGCTTGGCGCTATTCTGGGAGCTCCGTTGATGCTCTCTACCCTGGCCATGTTTGTCACCGGTCTGGCTGTAATGGTGTTCAACAAACGACGCACCCATGGCAGCAGGGTATTCGCTGATTATTCCAGTATGTCCAGAGATCTGGGTTTCTTTATGATAGTTTTCACCGTCGCTGTGCTGGCCGGAACCTTGCCGCCCGCGATGCGCTATTTGCAGCTACTGACAAGCATGGGCTTGATTTTGGGGTACGTGTGGTATGTGCATACTATGCTGAGCCAGGAGCGTGACATAGAGTCGGAGAATGAAATACCTGCATGCTATTTTGCCCGCCACTGCCAGGCTCCTCCCGCAGGGAGGGTATCCGTCCAAGTTTTCTCGGCCCTGGCCCTGATAATTTTTGGTGCTGATCTGTTTGTTCATTCCGTTAAAGCGGTTGCATTGAGCTATGGTGTGCCAGCGTTTGTGCTGGCCCTCATCATTACGCCTATCGCCACTGAACTACCGGAGAAATTCAACAGTGTCATTTGGATATCGAGGGAGAAAGACACCCTGGCTTTGGGCAACATAACCGGAGCCATGGTTTTCCAGGGCTCGCTTATCCCGGCAATCGGCATATTGCTCACCGATTGGCAGCTGAACACAGGGGCGGTTTATTCAGCCATATTGACAGTGGCCTCATCTTCCCTGTTGTATCTGCAGCTAACCCGGACTAGGCACGTCAGTGCAGGCATGTTGCTGCTTTGCGGTTTATTCTATGCCATATTCCTGGTGGCTGTATTCCAGGGAGTCATTACTGCGTTGCCAATTTAAATTTGGAAGGAGATATTTTGACATGACGAAAGCCAATCCATATGATAAGGCTCATGAACTTGCCCGGGCTCTGGAGGAAAGCCAGCTTTATCTGGAGTACATTGAAGCCCAGAAAAAACTGGCCCAAAATCCAGAAGCCTTGAAAAAGGTACAGGAATTCAGGGCTCAACAGATGAAGGTCAACCAAGCCAGCATGATGGGTCAGGAGCCTGATCCCAATTTGGTTACTGAGCTGCCCATTCAGTTTGCCAAATTGAACCTTAATAAACAAATAGCCCAGTTTTTCGAAGCTGAGGGTAAATTTGTGCAGATGTTCACCGACATCCAGCAGATCCTGCAGACCAGTCTGGAAAAAGGCTTCCAGGATTAAGCCCGCCTGGGGCGTAATGCCCCCTTTTTGATGTATACAACATACCTTTATGATCCATCTTTACAATTAGCGGATGAAACATAAAAATTAAAATCATCTTTCGGTGGGAACATGATTGGCCCGCGCTGCAAGAGACCTGCACAGGAGCCAAATCTGCCGTAAATTCCAAGAATCGGGAAAGAGGTGTAATCGATGACCTGCGCTTGCCAGGGTGAAAATGGTGCAAAAATAACGGTCGCGAACACTGGTATCGATGTGCGGCTCATTGACGAAGTGGTTGAAAAATACCGCGGGATCGATGGCAGCTTAATAACCGTTCTGCAGAAGGCCCAGGATATATACGGGTATCTGCCTTTACCAGTTCTGCAGCACATTGCTGACCATTTGGGGGTAAAGAGAGCTAAAATATTCGGGGTTGCTACTTTTTATGCTCAATTCCGGCTCAAACCCATGGGCAAATATATTATCATCTTGTGCCAGGGTACTGCTTGCCATGTGAATGGAGCCGAAAAGATCGAGACAGCCCTTTGTGACGAACTGAAAATAAAAATGGGAGA
>JAAZOA010000297.1 GCA_012798055.1 Syntrophomonadaceae bacterium
AGTCTGTTCCTGTCCCACCACTTCTTGAAAACGCTGTGGTCTCCAAACGCGATAGAGTGCCAAATATGCCAAAGTGCTTGCCTCCTGATGAAATGCTGCTGTTTTGCCAGCGAGAATTTTATGAAAAATTATTTCCTATATTATACTGTTTTCTATTTTCGCATACCTTCTCAATAATAAAAAATACAGGTTACAAAACCTGTGTCTCCGGTTATATATTATGCCGTGCACCTGGCCTCGAAAACACCTTCCAGGCGATGCTCGAACAGTTGACTCCGCTCAGGCTGCCCTCCGTCACACGGGATGAACCTTTTAGTGCTGCTTCCTTCCGGACCTGACACGGTTCAAGGTGTCCCATTGCGGAGGACCCAAACATCTTCGTTACTTATTCAAGCCGGACCCTACAAGGATATCCCCTCGGCTCAGGACTTCGACCCTGCTACAGCGGGTTGCAGGTTACAGGGCACCGCTAATTCCCCATCTAGCACGGCAAATCTGATTGCTTGTTTGGATTGTGCCCACTCATTGTACCTATTTTTCCCTGCCAATGCAAGGGGGGAGGCGCCGCCTTTCCCCCTGCGTCAGCTTCAGCCCGCGGCCCTACCTGAGACATCCGGTTGATAAGAGGTGGCGAAAAACAGGAAGGCCAGCAGAAATAGGCGGCTGCAGGTCAAGCCCGCTTGGGGGTCGGTCTTCAAGTGCCTTGGGCAGTTATTCTCTCCAAACATCGCTACCCTCACCTATGAATAGCAGTCAGGCCGTTAAATATCGCCTTTCCCCCCTGCGCTAGGCTTGAACCTGCAGCCTTTACTGCTTATAAAAGAAGAGCCTATTCGAATAACCGCAGGTATTCTCCATAACCCTCTTCCTCCATTTTATCCTTGGGGATGAAACGCAAAGCGGCCGAGTTGATACAGAAGCGCTGTCCGGTGGGCAGAGGCCCGTCCGGAAAAACGTGGCCCAGGTGAGAGTCAGCTGTGCGGCTGCGCACTTCGGTGCGGCGCATGGAGTGGCTCAGGTCTTCTTTCTCCCGTATCAGTTCTTCCGATATGGGTTGGGTGAAACTAGGCCAGCCGCAGCCGGAGTCGAATTTGTCCCGGGAGCTGAAAAGCGGTTCACCGGATACAATATCGACATATATGCCTTCGGCATGGTTGTTCCAATATTCATTGTTGAACGGGGGCTCGGTGGCGTTCTTCTGGGTCACTTCATATTGCAGCCGGGTTAACCGGCTGGCCAGTGATGGCTTGTCCGTTCCCCAATGCTTCTTGATGAAGCGGTCCCGCCCCGATGCCTCCCTGTACATCCGGTAGTGCCCGGTATTCTTGAGGTGGTAGTGCTGGTGGTATTCCTCGGCGGGGTAAAATTCTGCAGCCGGGATGATGGGTGTCACAATCGGAGCGCTGAAACGGCCGCTGCTCTGCAGGTCAATTTTGGACTTCTCAGCTGCCGCTTTTTGGATTTCATCATGATAGAAAATTGCGGTCTGGTAGGACCTGCCGCGGTCGTAGAATTGTCCGCCCGGGTCGGTGGGATCGATCTGCTGCCAGAATATCTCGAGCAAGCGCTCATAGCTGACCTTGGCCGGATCATAGGATATCTGTACTGCTTCCAGGTGTCCGGTTGTCCCGGCACAGACTTCTGCATAGGTGGGATTGGGTTTATGACCCCCGGTATAGCCTGATATTACCCGATAGACCCCTGGTTCGGACTCAAACGGCGCGACAATACACCAAAAACATCCCCCGGCAAAGGTAGCTAGTTTATATGTTTGACCCTGGTCGCCCTTCTGCATCGTTATCCCCCTCCCTATTAATCCGATTTGACCCCGGTCGCGCGGTAAATGCGCCGCCTGTGAGCAAGCCCCGGGCAGCAGGCTGAGATTTGCGGCTCGTCCCCTTCATCTATATACTATAATAGTCTGTGGACATTATCTATTCCATCCTGACCGGGGAGAGGAGCGCACAGCTGATGCGGGGAAAACCTGAGCCGAGTTTTGCAGACCTTGACAGGAGGCCATTTGTGGCTGGCTGTCAAGCTGCCGTTCCGATAGCCATAGGTTACCTGCCCATCGGTATCACCTTCGGTCTTTTGGCCAAAGCCGTCAGTATTCCCAACCATATCACCCTCATGATGTCAATGTTGGTCCTTGCCGGAGCCAGCCAATTCGTAGGCATCAATCTGATTATCCTGGGAACAAGTATCTGGGAAATAGTCCTGACAACTTTCGTAGTCAATTTGCGCCATCTACTGATGTCAGCCTCCCTCGCCCCCCGGGTGGACACCCGCCTGAGGAAAACCCACCGGGCTATTTTGGCTTTCGGAATTACCGATGAAACCTTCAGCGTGGCCTCTTTCCGCCCTGAAGCTAGCCTTGGATTTTCCTACCTGCTGGGCTTGAATATGACCTCTTTCATCGCTTGGAACCTGGGCACCTGGATGGGATTATTCCTGGCCACAGGCATGCCCGATGCGCTCAAAACCAGTATGGGCATCGCTCTATATGCAATGTTTATCGGCCTCTTGGTCCCAGCTTGCCGCAATTCCAGGCCGATTTTGTCCATAGCATTGACAGCCATTGTGCTGCAGGCTCTATGGCATTTTAGCCCTATTTTTTCGGGAATGTCGATGGGCACCCAAATCGTCTTGACCACCATTATCGCTTCATTTCTGGGAGCAGTCATGATGGAAAGGGAGGAGGGCTTATGACTGGTCAATTGTGGTTGGTAGTCTTGTTGATGGGATTGGTGACATATATCCCCCGCATGCTGCCACAGGTTTTCTTGGAAGACATACAGTTGTCCCCATTCATAAGAAATTTCCTGGGTTTTGTCCCTTATGCGGTCCTGGGCGCTCTCATCTTTCCAGGTGTTCTCACCTCGACCGGGAGCACTGGATCGGCTATAGCCGGTGGTTTGGTCGCCATTTTACTGGCCTACCTGCGCCTGAACATCGTTGTAGTTGTGTTTGGGGGGATTCTAGGCGTGTATTTATGGCAACTGATATGCTTGGGGTGAGTTTGAACTTCACTGACCCGAACTGGGTTATTTGTGGTAAGGTTCTCCCTTGATTATCCTGAATCCGCGGTAAATCTGTTCGGCTGTGATCAGAGCCGCCAACTGGTGGGGAAAAGTCATGCGGGAAAAGGCAATGGTGCAGTCGGCCCTCTTTTTCACTTTTTCCGCCAGTCCATGGGCTCCGCCAATAATCAGATTTACCCGGCTCGCCCCGGATAGATGCCACTCCTGCATGCATTTGGCCAACTCTTCCGATGTCAGCATGGTTCCCTGGCTGTCAAGAACCACTACAAGATCCCGGTCGCCCAGCAGCCCCAGGATACGATCTCCTTCCTTCATAAGGATTTTTTCTATATCTTTGGCCCCGGCGCGAGGAGGAACCTTCTCCTCGAGGCCTTCCGCCAGCTCCCAGGGAACGTAAGGGGTCAGCCTTTTGAGATATTCCGCCACCCCTTGAGCATAAAATCTTTCGTTGATTTTCCCGACCGAGATCATCCTGTAACGCAATACCCTTAGAGCCTCCTCCGGGGGACACTATTTTATCCGGGCACCCAAACCGCCGAGTTTGTCGGCAATGTCTTCATAACCCCGGAAAATATGGACCGCCTCTTCGATGACCGTCTCCCCCTGGGCAGCCAAGGCGGCCAGAATCAGGGCCGCGCCTGCGCGCAGGTCAGTAGCCCTAACGCGAGCACCATATAGGACTCTAGTCCCTTCAACCACAGCGGTATGCCCTTCCAGTTTGATTTTGGCTCCCATGCGCTTCAGTTCTTCCACTATCTGAAAGCGGTTCTCGAACACATTTTCCACGATAACACTGGTGCCATCCGCCAGCGATAATAAAGCCAGCATCTGGGACTGCATGTCAGTAGGAAAACCCGGGTAGGGCAAGGTCTTGATATCGGCCCGGTGGATCTTGGGCCCGGCCTTGACTTTGATGCCCTGGTCGGTCTCGTCGACTATTGCACCGGTTTCCTGCAGTTTAGCAATGATGGGATGAAGATGGGTGGGGATCACGTTCTCCACCAGGATCTCTCCCCCGGAAATAGCTGCGGCAATCATATATGTTCCGGCTTCGATGCGGTCGGGTATGATGGCATAACGTCCGGCCTTGAGGTGGGGTACTCCCTCGATCTTGATCACGTCAGTCCCTGCGCCCCTGATCCTGGCTCCCATGGAATTCAGAAAATTAGCCAGGTCGACGATCTCCGGTTCTTTGGCAGCGTTCTCGATCACGGTGGCCCCGGGGGTCTTGCATGCCATCATCATTATGTTTTCAGTGGCCCCTACACTGGGAAAATCCAGATACACCCTGGCCCCGTGAGACTGGCCGGTTTTGGCATAGATATACCCGTGCCCTATATCTACCTGGGCCCCGAGGGCTCGCACCC
>JAAZOA010000298.1 GCA_012798055.1 Syntrophomonadaceae bacterium
TGCCGCCATATACTTCAATCTTAACTTGTGCCATAATATAATCCTCCCGACTGGTTTTTTAATCAGAAATGAGTTATAGGACCAGAGTTTTTGCGGCAGTAAACAACACCTCGGTAGCTGTATACATGTTGGTTACCTGACCAACATGTAGATCCGCCTTTGTGCCATAAAAATCCAGACAGGTTCCACAGGACAGGATCTGCACTCCCGCCTCTTCCAATAAACGCAAATGTTCCAGAACTGGTGATCCACTTGTGGTTAGATGTACCCCGCCGTTCATGAAAATAAGAGTGTGCATCTGGTCAGCCATCTCTGTCAAGGTATATACAAAGCTTTTCATCAAAGCCGCCCCCAAATCATCATCTCCCTGGCCAAAATAGGGAGATTTGACCAGAATAACAATATCCCGGGAAGTCGCCGTTTGCAGGGCTGTATCCCCCTGCTCCTTAACCATATGGATATGAGAATCGGATCCCTGCACCTCCACAGATACCGCATAACCCTGGCTGGCCGCCAATTTGCTCACATTTTCTCGAGCAGTAGGATTATCCACAATGGTCACAATCTCTTCCCCGCTTTTCTCATCCATTAACTTTTTGGTGAGAATAACCGGCTGCGGGCAGCTCAGGCCTCGGGCATCAACTGTTCTGGTCATAATAACACTCCTTCCTATTCGAACCATCCTCGTAACTCGCGCATAATGTTTTCCAGGTCAATTGCATACTGACTGGCCACACTTTCCAGGCTATCGAAAAGATGCTGGCATAGTAAGCAGGTTCCGGTACATTCCTCGTATTGCCGAAAAACATCTTGCGTTTCCGGTATCCTCTCCACGATATCCAGTAGGGTCATTTCCGGCGTTATTTCGCGCGTAACGTCCACCTCCCCGGTAATTCCTCCCTTATCCTTGATTGCTGAGCAGAAAATTGCCCAACAGTTCCAGCTCAGGCTGTTATAAGGACAGCAGTCATTGCACTATTATAACTTTTGATTATGTTTATAATGCAGTCTCATTGTATTATAATATAGATTTGGCTATAAATAAATAACTATTGCCAATGTCCAATCCTGCTCAATTTCTAAGGGACTGAAGCCCAAACGCTTTCCCACTCCATAAACGCAACCCCAATTCCACAGCATAAGAAAACCCTCTGCAGGGCATGAGCAGAGGGAATCCATCGCCAGCACGAGGAAAAACTATTATGTCCAAGTCCTCTCAGCCACAATATTGTTTGCATAACCCTGCTCCTGGGCGAGCAGGTCTAGATAAATAGTCTCGATATCGACTTGGCCAAGATCAACTTTTATGCCGGTCATCCGCTCATCATAGGACTTCAAGTAGCTCCGGCATTTGCCACAGGTATAGATCTGAAAGACCGGCTCATTGTCCACGGCCAGATACTGGATCGAGTGGGGATCGTCATTGCCGCAATGAACGCAGTACAAATTGCGGGCCTCCCATTGGCTCAAGCAGCGGTCGCAGAACATGAAGCGGCGGCCATCGCTGGCATTTATACGGCTCATATGCGGTTGCGAACCGCAAAAAGGGCAGACATTTGCCAACACCCAGGCATTCTGTCCCATCTCAGCAATAGTAGTATTAAAGGGTCCGGCCCACAACCTGAGTAAAGGCCTCAGGGCATAGTCGGCCGCAAAAACAATCAGTTCGTCAGCGATGCCTAATTGTTCTGCCAAACTGCCGAAAAACTCGCGCTCTGCCTGCATTAATTTTATTGCCATACTATCTATTTCTGAATCGGTCACTCTGTCTGCTATTATCTCTAAGGATCTCTTAATTTCGGGTCGCGCTATCTGCAGGAAATCAAGCAGGTCTTTGAAAAGCTGCCGGTAGGGGGACCAGTCTGCCCTGAATTCTGTTGAGATTAGGATCGGTTTTTGGGTGTCATGCAATACCTGGCGGACTCTGATTATGGGCGGGACATATTCTGCTTTGAGAGCTTTCTGCTGACCTTTTTGCCACTCACTCAGCTTGCCGTAGAAATCCAGATAACCTGGCGGCAGCTCCACCTTATTGCCAATGTTCATAATCCTGTTGCTCCTTTAATCGGGCAGAGGGGAGCCTGCCTCCCCTCTGCTCCTAATTCTACTTTACATAAGTATGACCTGTCTTAAAACCGGGTTTACTGCCAAGCCCTCATACTATTTTCTCCAATCGGGCCGCACTGACCTTAAATTCGGGAATACCGCAAACCGGATCCAGCGCTTCGGCGTTGGTTAAAACATTAGCGGCCGCTTCTACGAAGTGGAAGTAAGTGAAGAGAACATTCTCTTTCATGCTATCAAGCAACTGGGCTTTGAGTTCAATGCTGCCGCGCCGGGTGGACAACCGTACCATTTCGCCCTCCTTAATACCCATCCGCGCTGCGATAATGGAATTAATCTGGACGCAATTCTCCGGCATGTGAGCTTTCAAACCTGAAGCCCTCCTGGTCATAGTCCCGGTATGGTAATGGTACAGACTCCGGCCGGTGCTCAAGATGAATGGATAGTCTGCATCGGGAACCTCGACCGGTTCGATGAAATCGACGGCATGGAATAATCCCAGCCCCCGGGTGAACTTCTCGGTATGCAGAATGGGCGTACCGGGATGTTCAGGTGTAGGGCAGGGCCAGTGCAGCCCGATGCCCTGTAAGCGTGCATAGTTCATGCCGCCATATGATGGGGTAAGGGTGCTCATCTCGGTAAAAATCTCCTCGGCACTGGCGTAATTCATCGGGTATCCCATGCGATTAGCCAGTTCGCATATTATCTGCCAGTCATTCATGGCCTGCCCCGGACCGCTGACTGCTTTGCGTACCATCTGCACCCGGCGCTCAGTACTGGTAAAGGTCCCGTCCTTTTCCGCAAAGGAAAGGCCGGGGAAGACGATATCCGCCTTTTGAGCCGTCTCACTCAGGAAAATGTCCTGTACCACCAGGCACTCCAGTTTTTCTAAGGCCTCTTCCACATGGGTTATGTCAGGATCGCTAACCATAGGGTTTTCACCCAGGACAAACAGTCCCTTGATGTGGCCGTGCAGAGCTGCCGGAATGGTCTGAGTAACGGTTAGGCCAATGTTGGGCGAAAGGGCCACACCCCAGGCCTTTTCAAATTTCGCTCTCACCTCGGGATTGGTGACCGGCTGATAAGCCGGATAGGTCACTGGCAGAGCTCCCATATCGCAGGCCACCTGCACGTTATTCTGGCCCCGCAAGGCATTTACACCGGTTCCGGGTCTGCCCAAATTGCCGGTCAGCATGGCCAGGTTACAGCAGGATTTGACATTATCGGTGCCGGTACTGTGCTGGGTTATGCCCATAGAATAACAGATAGCGCTGGCTCCCGATTGAGCGTATAGCCGGGCGGCTTTCTTAATGTCCTCCGCCGGAACCCAGGTAATGGTCTCCACGTATTCGGGAATGTATTTCTCCACTACCTGTTTGAGGGCCTCAAAGTTTTCGGTCCGCTTGGCGATAAATTCGTGGTCAGCCAAACCCTCGGCGAGGATGACATTCATCATACCGTTCAGCAGGGCTACGTCGGTGCCGGGTCTGAACTGCATATAAACATCAGCTATACCCGCCAGCTCTATCTCGCGGGGATCCGCCACAATCAATTTGGCTCCATTAAAACGCACATTTTTACGGATCTTGTACCCGATGACAGGATGATTCTCGGTAGTATTGCTGCCGATGACGAAGATACACTTGGAGTCTCCGGTAAAATCAGCGATGGAGTTGGTCATGGCGCCACTGCCGAACGCTGCCCCGATGCCGGCTACACTGGATGCATGGCAGAGGCGGGCACAGTGGTCGACATTGTTGGTGCCCAAAACCGCCCGGGCAAATTTCTGGGCCAGGTAATTCTCCTCATTGGTGACCCGCGCCGAGGAAAACAGCGCCAGGGCATCGGGGCCATCTTTTTCTTTGATGGCTTTCAGCTTGCTGGCCGCCAAATCCAGGGCCTCATCCCAGGAGGCCGGTACCAATTCCCCATCTTTGCGGATTAAGGGCGTAGTCAACCTATCCGGAGAATGAATAAAGTCCCAGCCAAAGCGGCCTTTCACGCACATAGCCCCTTTATTGACCGGGCTTACTTCAGAATCCCTTACCGAGGTCACCCCCACCACCTGGTCGTCTTTCACGTTCAGTTGGAAGGTGCAGCCGGTGCCGCAGTAGGTACAGGTGGTCATAACCTTTTCGGTCTGGGCCGGTTTGCCTTTTCCCATGGATACCTTGCTGGTCAGGGCGCCTACCGGGCAGACCATGATGCACTGGCCGCAGAACACGCAGGTGGAGTCGGCCAGCTTGCCGTCGAACACCGTGGATATCTTGGCATGGTGGCCCCGGTCCTTGACGTTGATGGCCTGGGCGCCGGTGATCTAGTCACACACCCTTACGCAGCGGGTGCACATGATGCACTTGTCATAATCCCGCATGATAAAGGGATTGGGGTCTTCCTTGGTGAAATGGGGACCCTGCCCCATATAGCGAGATTCGGTTACCCCGTATCTGTAGCAGTAGTCCTGCAGTTTGCAGTCGCCGTCTTTCTCGCAGGTATGGCAGGTCAGTTTGTGGCGGGCCAGCAGCAACTCCAGGATAACCTTGCGGGATTCAACTACGTCCGGGCTCTCGGTTTCGATTACCAGCCCGTTGTCGGCCGGGCTTACACAAGCCGCCATCAGATTGGGGCGGCCCTTGGCTTCCACCACGCACATGCGGCAGGACCCGGCCAGTCTCAGGTCGGGGTCATAGCACAGTGTGGGGATGTCGGCTCCCGCCATCTTGCAGGCGTCCAACAGCATGGTCCCTTTCGGCACTTGTATTTCTTTGCCGTTTATGGTTAATGTGTTCATTAATTCTCCTCCTTTCCTCTAAAATTACAGCAGCTTCCGGTTATATTCATAACCGAAATGCTTGATGGTTGAGGTGATGGGGATAGGCGCAGCCTGTCCCAACCCGCACAGGGCGGCTTTCTGCATTACCTTGGACAATAACAGGATGTTGTCGATATCCTTCTGGGTAGCTTTGCCGGCATTTATCCGCTCCATTATCTCCCGGCAGCGGAAGGTGCCTTCCCGGCAGGGATTACATTTGCCGCAGGATTCATGTTCGAAGAACTTGGATATCCTGGTCACGATGTCCACGATGTCCCGGGTCTCATCCAGGACCAACACTGCTCCTGAGCCCAGGGCTGCACCGATGGCGCCCATGGAGTCGAAGTCTATCTGGGTGTCCAGGTTGGCTTCAGGGATAAAGGCTCCCGAAGTTCCGCCCACCTGCACGGCTTTCAGTTTCTTGCCGCCTTTGACTCCGCCGCCCAATTTCTCCACTACATCCCGGAGCATATAGTTGGTGGGTACTTCAAAGTAGGTGGGATTATTAATATCCCCGGTCAAGGTCAGCACCTTGGTGCCCGGGTATTTGGCTGCGCCTATTCCGGCAAACCAAGCGGCGCCGTTGGTCAGTATATAGGGTAAGCAGGCGAAGGTCTCCACGTTATTGACGACTGTAGGCACTCCCCACAAACCGGCTACTCCCGGGAAGGGGGGTTTGAAGCGGGGCTCACCGCGGTGTCCTTCGATTGATTCGATCAGGGCGGTCTCTTCGCCGCATACATAGGCTCCGGCGCCCATGCGCACTTCGATGTCGAAGTCGCCCAGGGCGCCGACTGATTTGGCACTCTGGATGGCATTTTTCAGCAGCTTGACTACGAAGGGGTACTCACCCCGGCAGTAGATGTAGCCCTGTTTGGAGCCGATCGCGGTCCCGCATATGGCCATGCCTTCCAATAAGGCCTGGGCATTCTTCTCACAGATGATCCGGTCTTTATAGGTGCCGGGCTCGCCTTCGTCCAGGTTGCAGACTACATACTTGATCTCTGCATTCTTGGGCACGAAGCTCCATTTCATCCCTGCATTGAATCCGGCGCCTCCGCGGCCCCGGAGCCCTGAGTTCTTCACTTCCTGGATCAAGTCATTTTGTTCCATCTTGCGGGCTTTCTCCAAACCCGCATATCCGCCCACTTTTATATATTCCTCGGCGTTTTCAGGATTAATCTTATCGGCATATGCCAATAAGACTCTCATTTCTTCAGCCAATCCAATCCCCTCCTTTCTCTCTATTTGCAAGCAGCCAATATCTGGCCTAACATGTTCGGCTTCACATTGAACAGGGGTTCGCTGTTGATAGTAATAACCGGGGTAGCCTGGCATTGCCCCACACATTCGGTCAGCTCCAGGGTAAACTTGCCATCCGGGGTGGTCTCTCCCGCCTTGATCCCCAGTTGGGCTTCAATCGCTTTTAACAGTTCATCGGCACCGGCCACGTGACAGGGTGCGCTCTCACACATGCGGATGATATATTTGCCGCGGGGTTCTACTGACAGGTAAGAATAAAAGGTCGCGACCCCATACGCTTCAGATTCGGCGATTCCGAACACCCGGGCTGCTTCCTGCAGGGCTTCGCGGGAAATATAATTGAACTCACTCTGCAGAGCGTGGTAGGCTTCAATTATTCCCCCTTTGGTATCTTTACAGTTGGCTATGATATCCTTGTAGTTTGCCATTTGGTCACCTCCTCCCCCAAATATATTTCGTTTCCACTTTCACCGGTATAGTTTGCGATGTTGTCTATGGTCACTCCCTGTCTTGGCCGCGCTGTGCGGTCTCCAAAAATCAAAACCCATTGCAGTTGAGTAGCCCGAATTCATCCCGCCAGGAGTTTACTATCCTGCTCGTGATAGACTCAAGGCTCCTTTCCACAATGGGAGGCTAATCCGTTTCCAGGTTAACCCGATGGTTTGCTGTCATAGCCTCAGCTTTAGACAGAAAACTCGGAGCGAATAATTGTATTGATCAGGTGCTGCTTCCATAATAAGTTAAATGGCAGCAAAAAACTTACCAATTGTTTATAATTCAATATTGGCAAGGCCGTTCCTCCCCGCTCGCAGCCTCTATATCCAAAGGTTATTTCTAGTATAAAGTATACAAGGGATATACCCGCAGGTCGGTTTATAGACTGGATAAATTATCTGCTGCCAAAGATTACCTAGATACTAGCCGAGCCGCGGCTAGCTGGGCCTGGTGGAGTATCTCCGCTTCATCGAGGGTAGTCAAAATGCGTTCCTGCATTATTATTTGACCATCGACAATAACTGTGTCCACATCTGCGGCTTGTCCTGAGTAAACCAGATTGGCAATAAGATCGTGATGGGGAATAAAGTGGGCTGAGTCTTTCCTGATTAAAATTAGGTCAGCTTTTTTACCCGGCGCTATCTGCCCTACATCCTCCAGTCCCAGGGCCCGGGCCCCATTGCTGGTGGCCATTTGTAGTGCCTGGTAAGCTGGGAGCACAGTTGGATCCCCGGTGCTGACTTTGTGCAAGAGGGCACAAGTGCGCATTTCCTGCAGCATATCCAGGTTATTGTTGCTGGATGCCCCATCTGTACCCAGCGCAACTGTGATGCCCCGTGACAGCATCTGGGGGACAGGGGCGATCCCACTGGCCAATTTCATGTTGCTCTCCGGATTATGAGCCACTGCTACTTCTGCATCAGCTAAAATAGCTATATCTTCATCGCTCAAATGCACACAATGGGCAGCCAATACCGGATACCGGTAAATACCCTGGGATTCCAGGTGGGCTACCGGGCTCTTGCCATACATCTTCTGGCTTTCCGCCACTTCCCCGGCGGTTTCGGCCAGGTGGATGTGGAGCCCCACTTTCAATTCATCGGCTAAAGCCATCACTTTCTCCAGGTATTCAGGCGGGCAGGTATAGGGGGCGTGTGGTCCCAGCATGATTTTAATGCGGCCCTCGCCTGCACCCTGCCAATTCCTCACCAGGTCCCGGCTTTCACTAATTGCAATGTCACTTCCGGGGCCAAAACCGATCATTCCCCTGGACAGTACGGCCTTTATGCCTGACTTGAGGACAGCTCGGGCCACATCTTCCATGAAGAAGTACATGTCCATAAAACATGTAGTGCCCGATTTGATCATCTCCACCAAGGCCAACATTGTGCCCCAATACACGAATTCTCCGGTTAGCTTAGCTTCCAGCGGCCATATCTTCTGTTCCAGCCACTCCATGAGAGGCAGATCATCAGCATAGCCCCGGAAAAGGGTCATGGCTGCATGGGTGTGGGTGTTTATGAATCCCGGAACCGCTAGCAAATCACTGGCATCCAGTATCTGGTCGTAGCGTCCTGGCGGGGCGTTTCCCTCCCCCATAGCTGTTATCCGGCTCCCTTCGATCAGGATGTACCCTTTTGAAATGCAATAATCGAAATCCGTCATAGGTATTATGCTCGCATTATGGATCAGCATATTCAAAGGATTTTCCCCCTCTCCTTCAATATTTCCCCCATAAATTTTCAAGGGTTACTTGCTTGATGGTTTTTTTTGCCCATATTTTAGGTATCCCTGGTGTAATATAGCGATTTCCTCGGGCGTTAGGGAATATGCTCCCCCCAACATCCTGGCTAAGAGTGTTTCTCTTGCAGTTTCCTCGGCAATCTGGCATACCCGCAAGGCCTCCTGCAGATTCGTGCCCGTCCCCACCAGGCCATGGTTGGCCAGCAGAACCGCTTTGCCCAATCCCAGGGTGTCAGCCGCCAGCTCCGCCACTCTGCGAGAACCGGCCAGGGCATATGGTGCCGTCTGAATCGGGTGCCCTATTACCTGGGCGGTTTCTTCCATTATTACCGGTATGCTCTGCCGTGCCACTGCAAAGGCGGTGGCAAAACTGCTGTGCACATGCACGATGGCAAGCAGATCTGGCCTCCGTCGATAAATAGCCAAATGGAGGGGCAGCTCACTGGAGGGCTTCCAGTTCCCCTCCACCTGCTGCCCCTCCATATCCATTAGAACAATATCTTCAGCTTCCATAGACTGATAGTCCATCCCGCTGGGGGTGATCAAGACAAGTGGTTGTCCGGCAATCTTTAAGCTCACATTGCCCCAGGTACCGATGACCAAACCAGCTCGATATATTTGCCGGGCTGTGTCCACAACCATCTTTCTCTCTGGGCCGAATCTCATTTCAGCTTTTCCCCCTTCCGATTTCCTGCAGGACCTGGCTGTAGGGAGCTCTCACCGCTCCGACTTCGGTAATTATTGCAGTTATGAGTTCTGCAGGAGTAACATCAAAGGCAGGGTTATATACCTTGGCTTCAGGCAAAGTAACATATTTCCCGGCTATCTGTTTTACTTCTTCCGGATCACGTTCCTCGATCGGGATGTTATTACCCGCCGGGACCTTTAGGTCAATGGTGGACAGAGGAGCA
>JAAZOA010000299.1 GCA_012798055.1 Syntrophomonadaceae bacterium
ACAGATTTTGCGAGTCATTTCTGGTTCAGCTAAGGGAAAGCGGCTGAAAGCACCGCGGGGCATGGCAACACGACCCATTACCGATCTGATCAAAGGAGCGTTGTTCAGCGTCTGGGGAAGCAGAGTAATCGGTGCCCGATTGTTGGATTTGTTCGCGGGCAGCGGCAGTGTGGGCATAGAAGCCCTCAGCCGCGGAGCCAGGCAGGTTGTGTTTGTTGATAATTCTAGGGAAGCGATCCAAGCTATTAAAGACAATTTGTCCAACTGCCGGTTTTCCCCTGACCTGCCCGTAATTAGGGGCGATGTTGTGCGGGTGTTGCAGACACTTGACCAGCGCCAAGAGAAATTCGATCTGGTCTATCTGGATCCTCCGTTTTCCAACGAGCGTGTTTTCAATCAGGTAATGTCTGCTCTGGCAGATGTTGATATTTTGGCACCAGGAGCGGTTGTCGTAATAAGAGCTCCGCGCAGAAAAGAAATGCCGGATTTTGGAGTTTTGCACAAGTATCGTCAATCTGAGTATGGGGAGTCATGTCTACACTACTATCGCAGGCAAGAGGAGGATCCAAAAGATGATGGAAATTTTCCGGATATTAGATGAAATGGAGCTTTTACTCAAGGGGAGCAGGAAGATGCCGCTCTCAGGAGGCAAATCTCTGGTTGAAACTAATCGTTTTCTGGATCGGGTCGATCGCATCCGGGCGATTTTGCCGGAGGAACTTGAAACCGCCAAGTTGCTGCTGGCGGAAAGAGAAAAGATCGTGCACGATGCATTTGCTGAGGCCGATCAATATGTGGAACAGAGTAAAAACCAGGCTGCTCGGCTGGTAGATGACAGCGAGATCACCCGCAATGCTATGAGCGCTGCCGAGGAAATAATCGCCCAGGGTGAGCAAATATCGGATCAGATACGTCGCGATGCTGAAGAATATGCTGATGGGGTTTTGAGCCATGTGGAATATGTCCTGCGCAAAGGGTTGGAGGCTGTGGTAGAAGGACGCGATCAGCTGAAAGCCGATATAGAAACTGATTAAAGTGATAGTCTCCTCTCGGGCGGGCCCGTAAAGCCGGTCTGCTCCTGTTCGCCTGGAATTTTACGGGTCCCGAACATAATTTGCCGTTGTCTTGAGCAGACGGCAGGTGAGCTTGAGTGCGGACTGCGGGCCGGAGATGAAGGGAAAAGACAGAATGGCAAAGAAACCAAAAATAGCACTGGTATTGGGGGCTGGCAGTGCCAGAGGGCTGGCTCATATTGGAGTTTTGCAGGTGCTGGAGGAAAACCAGATCCCGTTCGATATGATCGTTGGCAGCAGTATGGGAGCTATGGTCGGCGGAATCTATGCCAGCGGTGTGGATCTGTATATGCTGGACAAAATGGTGGAGCACATGAATACCCGGATGTTGGTGGACCTGGTAGTGCCTAACCTGGGTTTTATTGCCGGTAGAAGGATCAGTGAATTCTTGGATCTATTGACCAAAAAGAAGGATTTCTCCGATTTAAACCGCCAGTTAATTGTGGTCGCTACTGATCTCATGTCAGGAGAAAGGGCGATTTTGGAGGAGGGGTCGGTAACCGAAGCGATCAGAGCCAGTATTTCCCTGCCGGGAATCTTCACCCCGGTAAACAAGGACGGCAGATTCCTGGTGGACGGGGCGGTCATCGATCGGCTGCCGGTTCAAGTAGCGCAGGCGCGGGGATCTGACCTGGTGATAGCGGTCGATGTAACCTTCGGACCGGGGAAAAAGATCGTGATCAATACTGCCATGGATGTGATCCTAACCTCCCTGGAAATAATGGGCAAGCACCACTTTGATACTGTCTTGCCTCACGCCGACATATTGATACAACCAGAAGTTTCGCACATAAATCCCAAGGAATTCGACCGGTCCCGGGAAATTGTTGATTTGGGCCGGAGAGCCATGGAAGACAAGCTTGGTGAATTGAAGAGCAGGTTAAAGCAGCTCTCCAGCAGAAAATCGCCGTAACATGAGTGACGAGCAGTGTCCGTTTAACTGTGATCACCCAAGATAATTGGGGAGGTGGTGAAATCCTGGGATCCAACCCGGGCAGTTGAACAAGGATATAGCAATGTATATATATCAGTAGCTTGAACATCCAGTTGCAGCATGCCTCGCGCCCGGGGATCATCGATGTCCTGGCTCGCGGCCTTTACTTCACTGCCCCGGTTCAACAACCTGAGCGACGATTTATTTTTGATCTCTTGCAGGATTTTACGACCTTTTGTAGAAGAACCTAAGATGTGCAAATACTGTGGTCCAACCTGGTCAAAGCCCAGCATTTGCTTGGATTCTATGTTTAATAGAATATAGAGCAAAAGGCGGTTGATGCGGGTAGAACTGTAGCGTTTGGATTTAATGGATCGCGTGAGTTCTGTCATGCTGCCACTCAAGTTGGCTGCTTCTTGGATCCGATTTTCCAGGCCTTCTGATATTTCGTAGATTCGGCTCAAGCGTTCTTTGGGAGTGGTCCTGAGTATTGATAGGATCGCAGATCCAAGGCCATCTACATAATTGGGCGCTCGGCCAGCCTCGATCTCCTGGCGAAGCAAGTTGAAAGCACTGGCTGGCATGGCATCAGCCAGTCTGCCGTCGGCAGGGTGAGCACGCAAATACTGCCGGATTGCGGAGGCACTGGCATAGGATGACATTTCGCTACTATTGTATCCCGGTCCACGGCGTGGGATGGTGATGGGCAGCAGTGAGGCAGGTGCAAGGCACAAAGCGCGGAGGTATTCCAAGGCCAGGATATTGTTCGGTTGCAGCAGTATGCTGTCTAGAGCATCGATTTCCGCACCCATGATAGTATGGACGGCTTTGGCCCGGGCAGCCGGGAAACTGAGGCCCTGAGCCAGATAGTCTTTAAGTTGGATTTTATATGCCTGAGGCTCGTAGGCCAACAGCCTGGCAATAGTCTGCAGGGTTGACAATCGGCCTAATTCGCTGCCAAAAGCCAGGTGAGTTACCACACCGGTGCGGGAAAGGAGCTCGATTCCTCCACGCGCGAAGTAAAAAGCGCTGCGCACCGCCGAGGAAAAGGGTAGTTCCACAACCAGGTCAACTCCGGCTTCCAGAGCCATTCGGGCTCGGACCCATTTATTGCATATGGCGGCCTCTCCTCTTTGTACGAAGTTGCCGCTCATAGCACAGATAATGGCCGAAAAATCGCCCATCTTGCGTGCCTGGTCGATAAAATAGCAGTGGCCGTTGTGGAGAGGGTTGAATTCAGCTATTATGCCTAGGACTGGCGTATGCACTTCCCCTTTACTGATTTATTGTTGACACCCAAAATAGTAGCATAATTGAGAACTTTATCACATGGCTTGTGATAATAATAACCGCATAGGACTGTAAAGAGCAGTCTAGCGGTGGAAAAAAAAGGGAGGTTAGGAAATGAGTTTATTGGCAGAAATCAAAGAAAAGGCAGCGAAAAAGGGTAAGACTATTGTTCTCCCCGAGGGTACGGAGAAGAGGACCTTGTTGGCTATCAAGGACATTGTGGCCCAAAAAATAGCTAATCCGATCATTCTGGGTGACGAGAGTGAAATCAGAGCAGCGGCTAGCGATGCAGGCGCTGATCTAAGCGGAGCAGAAATAGTCGATCCTGCGAAAGCGGCTTTTTTTGACGATTATGTTCAGGCCTTCTATGAAATGCGCAAGAGTAAAGGGTTGACCCTGGACCAGGCTAAAGCCAGTATGCTGGATCCCCTTTTCTTTGCATCCATGATGGTAAAAATGGGCAAAGCTGACGGGGAAGTAGCCGGAGCCGAGAATACTACCGGCAACGTACTGCGGCCCGCCTTGCAGATCATCAAGACAGCCCCTGGCATTTCCGCCGTTTCAGGTTCCTTTATCATGATAGTCCCCAACTGCGAATACGGATACAATGGTATTCTGGTATTTGCCGATTGTGCTGTTACCCCTATGCCTACAGCTGAAAACCTGGCCGAATTCGCCAAAGCTTCGGCTCAGACAGCAGTGACACTCTGTGGCATGCCTGAACCCAAGATAGGAATGCTGTCCTTCTCAACCAAGGGAAGCGCAAGCCACGAGGTAGTTGATAAAGTAGCCAAAGCTACCGCCATTGCCAAAGAGCGCTTTCCCGAACTCAAGGTTGACGGTGAGTTCCAGGCTGATGCGGCGCTGGTGCCCAGTGTCGGCGCTTCCAAAGCTCCGGGCAGCCCGGTGGCAGGACAATGTAATGTCCTCATATTCCCCGATTTACAGGCAGGCAACATCGGCTACAAATTAGTGCAGAGATTTGCCAAGGCCGAAGCAATCGGACCTATCCTGCAGGGCATCGACAAACCGGTCAATGACCTGTCCAGGGGCTGCAGCGTCGAGGACATAGTCAATGTGGTAGCTATGACTGCAGTTAGAGCTTAGACTTATTGTCTGGCTTGATGCTAAAAGAAAAAACAATCTCTAAAAGAATGAAGGAGGAATCATGAAATGAAGGTTCTAGTAGTAAACGCCGGCAGCTCATCCATCAAGTATCAGGTATTTGATATGACCGATGAATCGGTGCTGGCCAAAGGTCTGGTCGACCGTGTCGGCATCCCCGGAACTACCCTGAAGCACGAACCGGCTGGCAAAGACGATGTCCTTATCAAAAAAGACCTGCCCAATCATACCGAGGGGATGAAGCTGGTTCTGGAAGTTCTTATCAACGAAGAATATGGCTGTATGAAGAGCATGGACGAAGTTGGAGCAGTAGGACACCGCGTGGTGCATGGCGGTGAAGATTTCGCTGCTTCAGTTGTTATCAACGACAAGGTCAAGAAAGTAATCCGGGACTGCTTCGACGTGGCCCCGCTCCACAATCCGCCCAACCTGATGGGCATCGAAGCCTGCCAGGAACTGATGCCGAATGTACCTCATGTAGCTGTTTTCGACACTGCTTTCCACCAGACTATGACTGCCGGAAACTTCATGTATGCCTTGCCCTATGATGTTTATGAGAAATATAAAGTGAGAAGATACGGCTTCCACGGCACCTCCCATTTCTATGTTTCCCACCGGGCCGCTGATATGCTTGGCAAACCCTACGCTGACTGCAAGATTGTCACCCTCCATCTGGGCAACGGAGCCAGCATGGCTGCCATCAAAGATGGAAGAGTCATAGATACTTCCATGGGCTTCACTCCTCTGGAGGGGTTGGTTATGGGGACCCGCTCCGGCGACATTGATCCGGCAATAGTGTTCTTCCTCATGGAAAAACTAAACATGGATGCTTCCGAAGCCAACAACTACTTCAACAAGAAGTCAGGCTTGCTGGGCTTGTCCGGTGTATCCAATGACCTGCGCGACATCCTGGAAGCTGCCGATGCCGGCAATGAGAGAGCTCAGTTGGCCCTGGACGTATATTACAACAAGATCAAAGGGTACATCGGCAACTACATCGCCAAGCTGAACGGCTGTGACTGCCTGGTCTTTACAGCCGGGGTTGGCGAAAATGGTATCGACGTACGCGAGAACATCTGTAAGGACCTGGATGCTCTGGGCATAAAGATGGATGCAGCCAAGAACAAGGTCAGAGGCAAGGAAGTCGATGTAGCTGCTGATGATTCCAAGGTCAGAATCTTCATCATTCCCACCAATGAAGAGCTGGTAATAGCCCGTGACACTTACGGATTGGCAAAATAAATAGACGACTTCTCATAGCGGGAGCTTGCTCCCGCTTTTTTATTTAGCGTTGCAGTCGATACGATCAGAAAAATATAAAATTTTCGCTTGGGCCATAAGCCGCTGACAATGTCAGTCAGGAGCAGAGAGCGAGGTTTATTGATGACGAGGTTTGTGCTTTTAGTAGGTTACTCTGATTCAGGAAAGACTACCCTCATGACCAGTCTTATTCGCATCATAAAAAATCGGGGTTATAAAGTGGCTGCCGTTAAGCATGCTGCACACAAATATAGCATGGATAGGCCAGGGACGGATTCCTGGCAGTATGCCGAAGCTGGAGCAGATCAAACCATAGTTGTGGGTCCCGAGTCCTATAACATTACAGTTCGCACTAATCACCCCCCCTGCTTGGCTGAGATTTTGGAACAAGTCAAAGATGTAGACATAGCATTGGTGGAAGGCTTCAAAAATGAACCAGGGCCCAAGATCGAGATATACCGTTTCGGACATTCGCCAGGAAGGCTGCCAGCCAATGATGATATTATAGCTGTTGTCAGCGATGTGCAGCTGGAAGGTGACCTGAAGCAATTTAGGTTCTCACAGCATGAAGATCTGGCGGACTTCATACTAAATCAACCGTAAAAGATATTGAATGAAGGGCTTCTGCTGCAGTTATAAATTTCCTGGGATCGATATCATACCTGGGGAGGGACCAACTGTTCCGTGAAAACGCTACTTGTCATTCGCTGCCAGAATTGATAAGATTTTAATAAGATGCAGAAATGACTGTAAGGAGGGTGAGTCTATGGATATCAAAGATTTCGAAAGTATTATGGACATGGCCATAGCTGCTGAGGTAGAGGCTTTTGAGTTTTACAACAATGTAGCCACTACTGTGGCTGACAAGGGTATGAAAAAGATCTTCCAGGATTTGGCCAAGGAGGAAGCTGGACATAAAGCATCGCTCCAGAATATCAAGGAAAAAGAATTGCAGAACTTTTCTTTTACCGCAGCGAGCGATTATAAGGTAGCTGAATCGATGGCCCTGCCTAAATTGTCAATGGATATGAAGCCCGCTGATGCAATTGCCTTGGCTATGAAAAAGGAAGAAGAAGCTATGAAAATGTACACCGGGCTGGCCTTGGCCGCAACTGAACCGGAGAAGGTCAAGTTGTTCATTAACCTGGCCAATATGGAATCAGGCCACAAAGCCAAGATGGAGGGCTTCTATACCCAAATGGCCTTCCCCGAGGTTTGGTAAGATCGTTTCTAATTGCGGTGCAAACGTAATCAAAGCCCTAGGTATGCGGCTATAATAAGCTATCATCATTTCAGGGTAATGATTTCGCGAGGCTTTGGGCTACAGACCAAAGCCTCTTAATTTTTCATCAATTGACAATCTGAATAGCGGCGGACTATAATAAAAATGTTGTTTTCATGAGGTGTAACACATGAAATTGGATTTCCACAGGCTCAAACTCCGTCCCCGGGAGAGCGAAGAATTCTACCTGCAGACCCAGGGAGATGACAAGCTTCTGGCTGGGTTGGGCGGTAAATTCATCTCTCCCCTGGAAATCGAAATCGTGGTGGAAAATACCGGTACGATTTTTTCCGGACGGGGCAAGTTGAAGACGGAATTGCAATTGCCCTGTTCCCGTTGCCTGAGGGATTTCTCCTTTCCCTTGGAGATCGACTTCGACCTGGCTTTGGTTGAGGAGAGTCACAACGGGCAGTATAGTCCAGACGAGGGATTCATTTTTTTCAGAGGCGAAGAGGCTGACATCAGATCTGCGGTGGAAGAAGCAATATTTATGGCCTTGCCTCTGTCTCCGCTATGCAGAGCGGACTGCAAAGGTTTATGCCCGATATGCGGCCAGGACCTAAATCATACGGCCTGTTCATGTGAAGAACAAGATATAGATCCCCGGTGGGAAAAGCTGAAACAGTTAGATTCGGAAAGGAGGTAATACCGATGGGGGTACCGAAAAGAAGGCAATCACATGCCCGTAAAAATAAGCGCCGTTCTGAGTGGAAAAAGATAGAATCACCCGGGCTGGTGGCATGTCCCCAATGTCATGATCTCATGCTGCCGCACCGTGCTTGTTTAAGTTGTGGTTTTTACAAGGGCAAGAATGTCATGTAATCGATCAGGATCATGAGTGACAAAAAAGTAAGCCATAGCCCTCCTGGGCTAGAGTCTTACTTTTTGTTTTTGGAGACCTTTTTGACTGTGTTCAGTCGGCAGGCACTCGGATGGGCCTGGCCTTTCTCGAGCCTCTGTTAAAGGGCTGAGATCTCACTTGGAGGAGGAATAATTGATGAAAATTGCTCTCGACGTAATGGGTGGGGATCACGCTCCTCATGAGATGGTATGTGGGGCCCTTTTATTTTCCGAGACTTCCCCAACCGAAGTCCTTTTGGTAGGACAGGAAGAGGTTATCAATAGAGAACTGGCGGGTCACGACTATGACCCAACCAAAATCAAGATTGTCAATGCCTCGCAAGTGATGGGAATGGACGAACCAGTTACTGCTTTGCGCAAGAAACAGGATTCGTCGATCGTGGTCGCTACCCGCCTGGTTAAAGAAGGGAAAGCTGATGCCATCGTTTCCTGCGGCAGCACCGCCGCCCAGATGGCCGCAGCTACGCTGATACTGGGAAGGATCGAAGGCATTGAACGCCCGCCTATCGTTGCACTTCTGCCGGGCTTGCAGGGCAAGAATGTCCTTCTCCTGGATGTCGGGGCCAATGTCGACTGCAAGCCGTCCCAATTGGTGCAATTTGCCCGCGTCGGCAGAGTCTATTCTTCTATACTGACTGGCAATGAGAATCCCCGGG
>JAAZOA010000300.1 GCA_012798055.1 Syntrophomonadaceae bacterium
AACGCCGCCCATGCGGCGGTTTCTATAATCGAAGGGGTTATGGGACTGTATGACACCGCCCGCGGTCATCGCATAAAAGGAAGCACCGCCCATATCGCCATGATCCTCAAAGCGCCGGTGGTCCTGGTGGTGGACAGTAAAATGCTCGCGCAAAGCTGTGTAGCCATGGTCAAAGGCTTTATCGATTATGAGCCGGGGATAAAGATACAGGGAGTAATACTCAACAATGCGGGGATGTTTCATAAAACCGAAGTTGGGCCGCGATTGGAAGAAGAATTGGGGGTCAAGGTGTTGGGATGTTTGAGTGAAAACCGGAATATCTCCATGCCAGAACGCCACCTGGGATTGCTGCCGGCGGAAGAAAACAGCAGTCTGGGTCCGGCAATCACAGCCATGGGAGCAATGGTCGACAGTGAAATTGACCTGGCGGAGTTGTTGCGCCTGGCCGAGGGGGCACCGGATCTGCAGGCCTTTAATCCCAAAATAATGCCCCCCCAGGGACTCAAAATCGGGGTGGCCAGGGATGAGGCCTTCAGTTTCTATTACCAGGATAGCCTGGATTTTTTGCAGGAAATAGGGGCGGAACTGGTGTTTTTCAGTCCCCTGCGGGATAGCAGGATTCCCCGGGTAGATGGTTTATATATAGGGGGAGGATTCCCCGAGATGTTTCTGGAAAATCTGGGCCAAAACCAGACGATGATCGATTCGGTACGCGAAGCCGATCGGCAGGGTATGCCCATATTGGCCGAGTGCGGTGGACTGATGTATCTGGCTGAAACGATCCGGGATTTCGAGGGCAGGGCCTGGAAAGGTGCTGGACTGGTTCCGGTTCAGGTTGAAATGGGCAATCGGCTGGCTGCCCTGGGTTATGTGGAGGCAACGGCCCGCTATGATTCCATATTAGCATGCCAGGGCGATGTGCTGCGCGGCCACGAATTCCACTATTCCAGATTGAGCGGGCTGGAAGAAAGCCATACGGCATTCAGCTTGCGGGGCGGAATGGGATCGGACGGCCGGGGGGACGGATACCAGCGGGGCAACCTCTTGGCTTCGTATCTTCACCTCCATTTGCGCTCCAATCCCCAGGCCGCCAAATATTTCCTGGCCTCATGCAGCAGGTATAAACGGCAGGCCCGTTGAGTGAAGCTAACCAGATTTTGAGGGAGTGGCAGTAATGGCTTATGCGATAATGGTCCAGGGTACTTCTTCCCACGTGGGAAAGAGCGTTTTATGTACTGCTCTTTGCCGGATATTCCTGCAGGATGGTTACCGAACAGCTCCATTCAAAGCCCAGAACATGGCCTTGAACTCGGCGGTTACCTCGGACGGGGGCGAAATAGGCCGCGCCCAGGCGGCTCAGGCTGAAGCCGCGGGAGTCAAAGCCACAGTCCACATGAACCCGATTCTTCTAAAGCCCAAACAGGACATGCATGCCCAGGTAATAGTCCTGGGATCGCCCCTGGGGGATATGTCGGCCAGGGAATATCGCCAGGACTACCTGCCCCGGGCTGAAGGCGTGGTCCGACAAAGCCTGGAATTATTGAAAGCCGAGTTCGAGGTGCTGGTAATCGAGGGGGCCGGAAGCCCGGCTGAGGTAAATTTGAAGGACCGGGATATCGTCAATATGAAAACAGCTGAATTGGCTGATGCGCCGGTATTGCTGGCAGCGGACATCGACCGGGGGGGAGTTTTTGCCTCCCTGGTGGGGACATTGGAGTTGCTGGAACCTCAAGAAAAAGGAAGGGTAAAGGGATTCATCATCAATAAATTCAGGGGAGATATAGACCTGCTCAAACCGGGACTTGAGTTCCTGGAAGCCAGGACCGGCATCCCGGTACTGGGAGTAGTGCCTTATATTCATGATCACGGTATCGATGAAGAGGATTCGGTAGCATTGGCCGATTGTGACCGCAACAGGGAGGGGGAGGCTATCCAGATCGCCGTCCTCCAACTTCCCCGCATCTCCAATTTTACTGATATCAAGCCCCTTTTTTCCCTGCCTGATACCAGGGTCCACTATGTCAAGCAGGGTGAAAAAATTGGCGATGCTGATGTGGTAATCATCCCTGGCACGAAAAATTCCATCCTGGACCTGGTCTATTTACGGGAAGAGGGCTATGAGAACGAGATTCTGCAGTTGGCCGGCCGGGGCAGACAGGTGATAGGCATCTGCGGCGGGTATCAGATGCTGGGCCAGATGTTGCTGGATCCCTTGGGAACCGAAGCCGGAACCGGGTCATTGCCGGGCTTGGGTTTGCTGCCAATCTGCACCACCTATGGTTCCCAGAAGGACACCCACCAGGTCAAGGCCAGGGTATGCCGAGGGGCAGGGTTTTGGGCTCAATTACAGGGCCAAACCCTGCATGGTTACGAGATACATACCGGCCAATGCCAGTTGCCGGCCGGTGAGGGTCTGCTGAGGATAGAAGAGCGTTCCGGCCAGAGAGCCGAAATTTTGGATGGGATGAGCACTTCCGATGGCAGGATTTGGGGGACACACATCCACGGGATTTTTGACAATCCGAACCTGCTCTTGGTATTCATCAACAACCTGCGGCAGGCCAAGGGTCTGAGCCTCTTGCAGTTAAACGATTTAGGCGTATGGCGGCAGGAGGACAACTACGATCGCCTGGCTGCCATAGTGCGGGACTCGCTGGATATGGAGATGCTCTATCGGATAATGAACATGGAGAGAAAACAACATGGAAATGATAATCCTGGCAGCGGTGGCGATTGACGCGGTAATCGGCGATCCCCGCTGGTTGCCCCACCCGGTAGTCGTCATCGGAAACTTGATCAGTCGCTCAGAAAAGATTATCAGGAGCTGGACCACCTCGGCCAGCGGCTTGAAAGCCGCAGGAATATTCTTGGCGGTGGCTATTGTTGCAGGCACATATGCAGTTGTAGCCGGGTTGCTATGGCTGGGTTTTTTCATACACCCTTGGTTGGGCTGGGCTTTGAGTGCCTGCCTTATGAGCCAGGCCCTGGCCATCAATGATCTCAATAAACATGCCCGGGCTGCAGCCCGGCCGCTGGCAGCGGGGGATCTCCCCGGGGCCCGTCAAGCCCTGGCGATGATAGTGGGGCGGGATACAGAGCGCCTGGATGAGGGGGAAGTAGTCAGGGGAGTGGTGGAAACGGTGGCCGAGAATACAGTGGATGGAATCACTGCCCCCCTGTTTTATGGATTCCTGGGAGGGCCGGCCCTGGCTCTGGCATACAAGGCGGTCAACACATTGGATTCCATGATCGGTTACAAAGATGAAAGATATGGGGACCTGGGCTGGGCCAGCGCCCGGTTGGACGATGTAGCCAATTATCTGCCAGCTCGCATCACCGGCCTGCTCTTCCTCCTGGTTTCACCATTCACATCCGGGGGATTAGGCAATGTATGGCATACTATGAGGCGGGATGCCCCACGACATCCCAGCCCCAACAGCGGGATCCCCGAAGCGGCAGTAGCTGGTGCCCTGGAGGTCCAATTGGGCGGGCTCAACTATTACCGCGGCGTTGCTTCATGGCGGGCCACAATGGGGGAAAAAAAATATGAGCTTAAGGTCGCGCATATTTACCAAACCCTCAACCTTATGCTGGCGGTATCGGGATTGATGGTATCATTTGGCATTCTGCTGTCTCTGGCTATAAGCAGGGGGTAAAAACAACAGGGGATGATAGGGTGAACATATTTCGACTAGCAGTAAGTTTTTTGACCATAATTCCCGCCTATAGTGAGCGGGCGGATGAAAAGGAAATGGCCTTGTCCCTGTATTTTTATCCCCTGGTGGGTTTTATCATCGGGGCAGTGCTGGCCGCTTTGGCCTGGTTATGCAATTGGTTGCACCTGGGTTGGGGCGGTGACGCGGTGGTGGTTGTAACTTGGATACTGATCAGCGGAGGACTGCACCTGGATGGGCTGATGGATTCAGCCGATGGTCTGTTCAGCGGCCGCCGGAGAGAACAGAAGCTGGAGATCATGAAGGACAGCCGGGTGGGAGCTATGGGCGGAATCGCCCTAGTATCGGTGGTGTTGCTGAAATTCGCGCTGCTGACTTCCATACCTTACCCGGCCAAATTGGGTGCGCTGTTGATAGCCCCGGCAATGGGCAGGTGTATGATGGTCGCAGCCATAATTTTGTTTCCTTATGCCCGCCCTGGACCAGGTCTGGGCAAATGCTTCGGGCCTGAGGCGGGCAGGGGAAAAATGTGGGGAGCCATCGCCTTGTTGCTGCTGGGAACTATCCTGGCCACCCAGCTCCTGGGCCTGGTATTTGTAGCTATTACG
>JAAZOA010000301.1 GCA_012798055.1 Syntrophomonadaceae bacterium
AAATCTGGCTCCCGACAAAGCTCCGATCAAAATCAGCAACCCACCCAAAATCCATATCCACAGCTGGCCATTAGCAAACCCGGGGGTTTTAGCCGGAGGTGCAGGAGTTGCAGGTGCAGCCGGCTTTTCCGGTGTAGCCTGGGGAAGCGGCTGCCCAGGTGCTGCCGGAACGGCCGGCCCGGTTTGGGCTGGCGACTTGATGGCAATCTCCTGTTTTTCCCGGTTCCAGCTAACCTCGGCTCCGAAGGCCTCACTCACAAACCTTAGCGGTACCAGGGTTCTGTCCTCTACCACCTGCGCAGGAGTGCTCAGGGATATGCTAGCGCCATTCCGGTAGGCGGTATTTTCACCGACGGTAAGATTCACCTCAGTAGTGCCTTTTACCGCGATAACCTTCTGCGCAGCTTCATCCCATGATACCGAAGCCCCCAGGGCCTCAAAAATAGCCCGTACAGGGACCAGGGCGGTGTCGTTTTCGAAACGGGGAGGGACATCAAACGCAAGCGGGCGTCCGTCCAGGGTGATGACTATATCGGGAGAGGCCATCAAGTATCCGGTAAAGAAACATGAAGCCAATATGATCACGGTAAATATTTGAGTTGCTCTTTTCATCATCATTGCTCCCCTTTTTGCTCGGCTTTTTCCCGGCTTTTACTCGCTCCTTCTATTATATTGTTTTTCTGGTCGGGAGGAAACACCTGTTTTTCAGCCACCATTTGCTTAGCTATGAAAAGCACCGCACAATAATTTGACACCTCTGGGGGCGACCTCTATATTAAAAAGAAACGAGGCCATTCGCAGATTCCCGAACTCAGGCCACAATCAGTGAATAAAGTTTAAGGAGGGTATGGTTGATGAAAGTTTTAATCGTTGGCGGTGTAGCCGGAGGGGCCAGCGCGGCCGCGCGGCTGAGAAGGCTGGATGAAAAGGCCCAAATAGTTATGTTCGAGCGGGGCGAGTATATTTCTTTCGCCAATTGCGGGCTGCCATATTATGTAGGCGGAACCATCAAGAAACGATCGGCACTGCTGGTACAGACCCCCAAGGCTATGCATAAGCGTTTCAACATCGATGTGCGCATCCACAGTGAAGTCATCGGGGTCTATCCAGCCAGCAAGGAAGTGGAGGTCAAGGACCTCCAGACCGGTACCACCTATAGAGAGAGTTATGATTACCTTGTGTTGGCTCCGGGAGCAGCTCCCTTTGTCCCTCCGATCCCTGGAATCGAATTGGAACACGTGTTCACGGTGAGAAATGTGCCGGATAGTGACATGATAAAGCAATACATCGAAGCAGAGCGGCCGGCCACCGCGGTAGTCGTGGGTGCCGGCTTCATCGGGCTGGAAATGGCTGAAGTCCTGGCTGAAATGGGAATCGGGGTTCACGTAGTGGAAGCCAGTCCCCAGGTGATGGGGGCCCTGGACCGTGAAATGGCAGCCATAGTCCACCAGTATATTAGGAAAAAGGGGATCCAGCTACACCTTAACTCACAGTTAGCTGCTATTGAAGGCACTGCAAGGGTGTCAGCCGTCCGCCTGGCCGATGGCTCCACCATTGAAGCCCAAATGGTAGTCCTGGGCATAGGGGTGCGCCCGGAAACCGGCTTGGCCAAACAAGCTGGCCTGGCTCTGGGCTCTACCGGCGGCATCCTGGTCGATGAATACCTGCGCACCTCGGATCCTTATATCTACGCCGCCGGGGATGCTATCCAGGTGAAGGACATAGTGACTGGCCGGGATGCCCTGGTTCCCATGGCCAGCCCGGCCAACCGCCAGGGGCGCACCGTGGCTGACAATATCTGCGGCAGGGCGATCAAATACAGGGGGGCCCAGGGAACCGGCATATGCAGGATAATAGACCTGGTCATAGCCACTACCGGAGCCAACAGCCGCATTTTGCAGAGTCAAAATATCCCCCACCAAACCTGTTTGATCCATCCCTTTCCCCATGCCACCTATTATCCGGGGTCTGTCCAGATGACCCTGAAAATCCTGTTCGCACCCGAAACCGGTAAGCTCTTGGGTGCTCAGATCGTCGGATATGAAGGGGTGGACAAGCGCATCGATGTTCTGGCTGCCGCCATCCGCTTCGGTCTGACCGTTTTTGACCTGCAGG
>JAAZOA010000302.1 GCA_012798055.1 Syntrophomonadaceae bacterium
CTGCTCCAGGGTGCCCCGTTCCCGCTCCCGCACGATAGCCACTGCCGTGAGGATCATCATGGTCAGGGTGACGATGATCCCCAGGATGGCAGGGACCATATAGTAAGCCGTGATTCCGTCAGGATTGTATAGCGGGCGCACCCGTATGTCATAAGGAGCTGCAGCCAGGTGAAGCTTCTGCATGACCACCTGTTGCGACTTGAGCAAGCCGATTGAATTTGCCACTGCGATCGCCTGATTGGCAGTCATGTTATCGCTGGCATCCACAAAGACCTGCAGAGGCGCAGAATTACCCTTATGTAAACTATCAGCGAAATCAGGCGGGAATATTATACCCACCCTGACCTGCCCGCTGTCAATGCTGCGGGTCACTTCGGTATAACTGGAGGCGATATGGGTGACATCAAAATAGCCGGAGGCGGAGAAAGTAGCCAGCAGGTCCCGGCTTTCGGCGGACAGAGATTGGTCAAAAACGATGGTGGGGATATGGCGAACCTCGGTTTGGATCGCAAAACCCAGCAGGAGAAGCTGGACCAGTGGCATCATGAAAACCAGGGCCAGGGTCATGCGGTCCCGAGTCATCTGCAGGACCTCCTTTTTCATCACCGCCAGGATTCTGCTCATCTCTGCGCCGCTCCTTTCGACCTTCGTTTGGTCAAATTTATAAAGACATCTTCAAGGGTAGGGGTGATCGGATTGGACCGGAATCCGGTCAGCCGGTCCAGTTGGTCATGGTCAGCCTCCGAGTCCAGCAGGACATGGATGGCGGCCCCGTGTATGCTGCACTCGCGAACGAAGGGCAAGGATTCGATGGAATCCAGGTGTTCCATGGGACGGGGCAGGAGCAGTTCTACCATCTGTCCGGGAATGACCTCCTTCTTTAGATTATCCGGGGTATCAATTCCCAGCAGCACACCGTCAGTGATGAAGGCAATCCGGTCACACCGCTCAGCCTCATCCATGAAATGGGTGGTAACGATAACCGTTGTACCGCCATTGGCCAATTCCTGAATAATATTGAAGAAGTCCCGGCGACTGGTGGGGCTGACCCCGCTGGTGGGTTCATCCAGAAAAATCAGATCAGGCTGGGAAATGATGGCGCAGCACAAACCCAGGCGCTGTTTGAAACCGACACTGAGTTCGGACACCAGAGAATCCCGGCGAGCTTCGATCCCAGCCAGTTTCAGCATTTCCGTTATCCTGGACTGGCGCTGCTGCCAAGGGACACTGTAGATGCCGGCATAAAAGCTGAGGTTGGCCAGCACGCTGAGATCTTCATAGAGGCTGAACTTCTGAGACATATAGCCGATACGAGCTTTGATTTTTTCCACTTCCTGGAGAAGATCGTAACCCAACACCGTCGCAGTTCCGGCAGTTGGTTCGAGGATTCCGCATAGCATCCTGATCGCAGTAGATTTGCCCGCACCGTTGGGGCCTAAGAAACCGAACACTTCCCCGGGGTGTATCTGCAAGGAGAGCCGGTCGACGGCGACAAAGTCCCCGAATTTTCTAGTGAGTTCCTGGCAGTCGATGGCGTATTTCATCAACTCACCGCCTTTTCCGCCAGGAGCACGAATACTTCTTCCATCGAAGGTGCGACGGGGCGTATGGAAAGCAGTTCAACATCACGGTCGCTAAGGTATTGAGCGATCATTATTTCGGCCTCTGCTTGGTCTGGAACTGCCACCTGGTATTTGTAGCCATAGAAGGATACATCAAGCAAATAATGCAGATCACGGAACAGGTGGGGATCGCGGGTACGAGCCCTGATCTCCAGGAGGGGGTGGGGAAAAGACTGCCGCAAACCGGCTGGTGTATCAACGGCACAGATCTTTCCCCGGTTAATAAAGGCAACCCGGCTGCACTGTTCGGCCTCGTCCATGTATGCAGTAGAGACCAGGACGGTCATACCTTCCTGATTCAAGCGGTACAGTATTTTCCAGAATTCTTTGCGAGAGACTGGGTCTACACCGTAGGTGGGCTCATCCAGGATCAACAAGGTCGGTCTGGTTATGAGGGCGCAGGTCAGGGCCAGCTTCTGTTTCATACCCCCGGACAGGGCGTCGGCAAAACGATCTTTAAAGTCGATCAGGTCGGTAAGCGACAATATTTCCTCAGCACGCTGGCGCAGGGTCTGTTTGTCTAGGCTGTACAAAGACGCGAAAAAGGCTATATTTTCCATTACCGAGAGCTCTCCATAGAGGCTGAAGCGCTGGGGCATATAGCCCAGGTTTTCCCGGGTCAGGTCCGATGCCCGGCCAGCATGGCCGGCAATACTGACCTCGCCTTGGTCGGGGGTGATTAGGCCGCAGATAGTCCGCAAGAGAGTGGTCTTTCCGGCACCGTCAGGTCCGACCAAACCGAATATATCGCCCTGTTTCACGCTGAGGTCGACATTATCGATGGCCTGGATAGGTCAAAAAGCTTTGCTCAATCCCCTGGCGACTATCATTACTTAGCTCCTGCTGAAGACTACATCGGCGGGCATACCCGGCTTCAATGCCCCGGAGACGTTGTTTATCTCTATTTTGACTTCATATACTACATTGGTCCGCTCCTGTTTGGTCTGGATGGTCTTGGGAGTAAATTCGCCCTTGGTGGCAATATGGCTAACCGTGCCGGTGTATTGGGTGCTGTCCCCGCTTACGGTAAAGGCTACCTGTTGTCCCAGCTGAACTGAGGGCAGATCATCGGTTGGTATATATACTTTTACCCATAGGTGGTCCAGATCTGCGATGGTGGCCAGGGCAACCCCTGCAGCCACATATTCGCCGGGCTCATAGTTGCGGGTGAGAACGGTACCATCCATGGGGCTGTATAACTTCAGGTCATCCAGCATTGACTGGGTGGACTGCAAAACTGCCTGAGTGCGTTGTACCTCCGCCGCTGCCGCAGTTATTTTGGCGGGACGGGTACCGGCTTGCAGGAGTTCCAAATTAGCTTGGGCAGCGTCCAACTGGTTTTGCTTCAACTGTGCATTCAGCTGGGCCTGTTCCCAGGCCTGTTGCGAAAGCGCTCCGCCCTGGTAGAGTTGGTCGGCCCTGGCCAAATCGAGCAGGGCCTGGTCCAGATTCAACTGGGCGATGTTGTAATTGGCCTGGGCCACCTTGATTTCCTGGACCCGGGAACCAGACTGCAGGTCAGCCAGATTGGCCTGGGCTGCCTGGACCGCCAGGGCATCCCGGGCTTGTTGAGCAATGAGGTCACTGCGAATCAATTCCGCCAGCAAATCCTGTTTCCGAACCGCCGAACCCTCTTGGAAAGCCAACATTTTTATGGTCCCCGGGGATTTGGTGGTCAAATCGACGGTGGTGGCTTCAATTGTACCCGAAGCCTGGACGAGAGAAACGGGTTCGCCCAAATACCTGGTGTAAACCCAGTAAGCGGCCCCACCCAGTATCAGGAGTATGCCCAGCAGAGGAACAATGCCATTTCTTTTCACGAAAACGCGCCTCCTGTAATATCATATCGATCCGCATAGCGCCTGCAGGGATTAGTATGTTTTAACCTTAAGAAGCAGCTCCGACCCGAACTGCCGAAAGTAAACTGAAAACACTGAAACAGTATACCTGGTGAAATAATAACACCATCAAGGAGCGGTTGTCGAGAGGGCGCAGACGATTTCTGCCTCGCGAATGACATGGCAGTAAGCCAGGACAGGCAGATTTTTGGCACAATGGGCCCAAATACTTGTATAATTATAATGTTGTAGGCAGGGATCACCCTGAGTAGGCCTGCGGGCGAAACCGAGCCGGGCTAAAACCCTGCACTTTGCCGGGGCCAGATATTTTTCCCCAACAATTCGACTAAGGAGGTCAACAATGGATCCCATACACCAACTGCGGGAGGGGCTAAGACAACTCATATCCACAGCGCTGGAGAAGGCTCGCGGCCGTAACTTGCTTAGCTTCGACATCATACCCGACTTTGTTATAGAGGTTCCCCGGGAGGAAGGACACGGTGACTTTGCTACGAATATCGCCATGCTGCTGGCTAAGCAGGCTCGCATGGCTCCGCGTCAGATTGGGGAAGTGATCAAAGACAACATCGACCTGAACCTGATGCCAGAGGTGGATAAGGTCGAGGTGGCAGGTGCGGGTTTCATCAATTTTTTCTTAAATCATTCCTGGCTCTATAAACTGCCGGCTATGGTTCATAATATGGGGGACGAATATGGGAGCAGTCCGCGCAATAATCAAAAAGTCCAGGTAGAGTTCGTAAGCGCAAATCCGACCGGCAATCTGCATATGGGAAACGCCCGCGGAGGTGCTATAGGTGACACCCTGGCCAATGCCCTGCGTTTCGCTGGATATGATGTCGAGAGGGAATTTTATATAAACGATGCCGGCAATCAAATCGAGGTCTTTGCCCAGTCGCTGGAGGCCCGCTATCTTCAGCTGATGGGGGCCAAGATAGAGTTCCCGGACAACGGTTATGCCGGCCAGGATGTAGTGGACACGGTCAAGAATATAATCCGTGACTATAAGGACACATTGCTTCCCATGGACAGCCAGGAGCGGCAGCAAGTGGTCGTACAGTATGCATTGCAGGAAAAATTGCATTATATAAAGTCCACGCTGGAGAAATTCGGGATAAAATATGATGTTTGGTTCAGCGAACTTTCTTTGCA
>JAAZOA010000303.1 GCA_012798055.1 Syntrophomonadaceae bacterium
ACGACTATTATCTCAAAGTCCTGCACAGTCTGGTCCTTCAGGGCAGCCAGGCATCCTGGAAGCCAATTCATGCCATTCCAGTTTGGAATGATGATCGATGCACTATACGGAAAAGAGGTCATTTCGGTCCCCAAACACACCCCTCACTCCGTCCATAATCGCCATCCGGTATGCTGCAGATTCGTTATCGAGGCCCAAAATCACTCCCCGGACGTACTTGTGCATGCCCCAAAGTATCCAGAATGGCTCAAGGATCCATCGGATATTTGAATGGTGCTTCCTGACGAATAAAAATCGGTTTCTAAAAGAATAATACGCATACAGTGAGCTTCGGAGGGGATTGTCTTCGACTACCACGTGATTAGCCCTGACATCCGGGCAGACTGCGCACCGATACCCCGCTTTCAGCACCCTCTTACAGAAGTCAGCGATTTCACCGCTGAAAAAGAATTGTTCGTCAAGATACCCGACGCGTTTGATAACCTCCCTCGTGGTCAGAAAAACCATGCCGGGAACATAATCGATATACATGATTCCCTTCATGGATGTCTCCTGAGACATGATATTTCTTGTATTGGAATGCAACCCCATGTCCCTGCCACCAAGAAATAACAGGTCGCCTTCGCAGATACCTGGGCCCAAACAACCAAGATCATCGCATATTTGGAATTGTTCCAGAAGTATTTCCATACTATTTTCGGATATGTGTGCATCAGAATTAAGAAGGACGATATACCCACATCCATCTTCGATTGCCTTTCTTATTCCCAGATTGTTGCCCCCGGCGTACCCGCGGTTTGTCGGCGACTTTATGAGAGATACCGGCACATCACGGCTATCCTCGAAATACAAGCCGTTCCCACTTGATCCGTTATCAACGACATAAATATTGGGCCTCAGCTTGTGCCATTCCCGCAATGCCCTGACACAGCGGGTAGTGAGCTCTTCGGCATTCCAATTGAGAAGAATGATCCCGAACTTTACCCGGCTATGATCCTGCATTCTTATTCCGGTCCCTCATGAGATATGAATATCAAAATCTCAATATTTAACAGCATTTTTTGTCTCTCTTCATTCATTGTCCGGGCAGGTAAAAAATTTCTCCCGAAATCAGGAGATCATTGGAATATTACTGCAATCGCGACGTTTACCAGCAGAATACCCGTAAAAAATCCGCATACGCTAATTAAAAGTCCTCTTCTTCCCTTCTTTGCCCCCTTCACGAATATCTCGTAATTGAGGTAGATCACGATACCCAGCATAAGGATGCCAAACATCCCTATAATCCCCTGGAGTTCAAGAGGGAGAAAGGCTTTCGATGCCTGTTCTGCATGGCCCCATATACCTTCGATCACCTCGGCAAGACCCGGAATGCCAAGACGAAACCCGGCACCTGCAAGAATTGCCATACCTAACAATCGGAGGTGCGAACGCCTGAAACCTGCCATTGCAGAATATTTTATTCCCCAATTGCATAAGGTTCCCGGAACAACCATGAACCACCCCAATGCCAACCGGGTGGAAAGACAACATCCTTCTTCCTCCGCACCATTGTACTTATCAGATGACCCCGCTCCGCTTTGGCATTGTGGCCGTACTCATCCTGACTCTTGCGATCACGGTTGTGGCGTATCCAACACTCCCCGATCAAGTTCCATCCCACTGGAACGCCGCCGGGGAGGTGGAC
>JAAZOA010000304.1 GCA_012798055.1 Syntrophomonadaceae bacterium
AGTTCCTGATGATCTTCCCCTTGGAATTCCTTGGCTTCCCCGTCAAGGTACCGCCCCAGACCAGGTTCAACGGCGGTGAGAAAGGCAACTCGATGGTAACCCCGACCATGGTCTTCCTGCTCATGATCAGCGGTTGGATCATCTGGTGGCCCTCCATCTGGTGGCCGGGACTGGTGAGATTCTCTTACTGGGTCCACGACCTGGCTATGATCTTCGCCACTGTTATGGTGTGTATGCACGGTTATCTCGGTTCCTTCCACCCTGGTTCGGGTGAATCCTTCTGGGGTATGTGGAAAGGCACCGTCCGGGCCGATTGGGCCGAACACCATCATAAGGTCTGGTATGACGAGAACTATGGTGACCAGGCCAAGGCCGAAGCCGAATAACCAAAATTTATTGAGACTGATATTTGTCAGACTGGGAGGGGGGCAACCCCCTCCCTTAATTAAAGGAGTGCAAATTTTATGAACAGGCAGTCCCCGGTAAGCCTTCCTGAAGGCTATTTGGATTTTTATAAAAATCTGGAGACCTGGCAGAACATACAACAGAGCACATTGAAAAAAGCATACCAAAATCGCCCTTTGGATGTTCAGGAGTTGCTTTTCTCCACCAATAAGCCCATTCTGGCTTCGGTCAACTTTGAGCTGGAGCCTGGTCAATTCAAGAAAACCTATTCCGATCTGCTGCTCTTTTTGCGCAAAGAGCGCCCGGAGATAGGAGGGTCTCTGGATAAATTGGAAAATAACTTGGATCATCTCAACTTCGACCTGCTGCCGGTAAAACTGCTGGAAGAGGATCAGCAGCATTTTTCGGCATTAGCAGAAGTTCTGGATGTTCCGGTTGAGTTAGTCATATTCACTGTTGACCACGCTCTGCGTCCTTATCTCAGGCTCTGGGCCGAGCCTTATTACTCAACCATAGCCCAAGATGATTTCAAATCCTGGAATTTTGCCACCATCTGTCCCTTCTGCGGCTCCAAGCCCCATTTCAGCCGCATCCGGGGTGCGGACGGACGCCGTTTCATGTTCTGTGACCGCTGTTTCACCGAGTGGGAGACCCGCAACATCTATTGCATACATTGCGGCAATGACAATCCCCATTCAATCCAGTATCTGTCGGTAGACGGCGACATGGCCTATCAGGTCTATACCTGTGAAGAATGCAAGGGCTATATAAAGACCTATGACGAGCGCCAGAAGGGGCAGTTGAATGATCTTTTCATCGCCAACTTCGAAACCGTCTATTTGGATATGCTAGCCCAGGAAAAAGGTTATACCAGTCATGATGACAATTAGGAAAAAATCGATTAAGCTCATTTGAGGCAACAAACCCAGGTGCTACTTGATTGCGCCTGGGCTTCGTTATCCGGCATAGAAATAAAAACAAAAGTACCGGGCAGAATGCTGCCCGGTACTCAAGGTTTTAGGGATTAAGTCAGCATCAGATCTTTTCGATCCTGGCTGCACATACCTTATATTCAGGTATCCAGGCCACCGGATCGAAGACCTCGGCCTGGGTCAGTACATTGGCTGCCGCCTCACTGAAGTGGAAATAGGTGAATATCACTCCGGGAGGAACAATATCGGTGACCTCAGCTTTGACAGTGATATTGCCCCGGCGGGTCACAACTTTGACTTCTTCCTGGTCAGCAATGCCCAGGTCAGCTGCCAGAGCCGGGTTTACCTGTATCACGTTGGAAGGCATGAACTCGTCAAGGGCTACCGATCTCCTGGTCATGGTACCAGTGTGGTAATGGAACAAGCTGCGACCAGTGGAGAGTATCAGCGGATATTCGGCATCAGGCAGCTCAAAAGGCTCCTTGAATTCGACGGGGTGGAACAGCCCTAATCCCCGGCTGAACTGGGCTCCGTGCAGGATGGGTGTCCCGGGATGATCGACAGTCGGGCAGGGCCAAGGAATTCCGCCTTTGTCTATGCGATCATAGCTTATACCTGCATAGGAAGGTGCCAGTGTCCGAACTTCCTCGAATATCTCCTCCGGGGAGCTATAGTTCATGGGATAACCGATACGGGTGGACAAATCGGCTAAAATCTGCCAGTCCGGCCGGGCATCACCTTTAGGACGTATAGCCTGGCGAACTCTCTGCACCCTGCGTTCGGTATTACTGAAGGTCCCATCTTTCTCGGCGAAAGTGACTCCGGGTAATACCACATCAGCCTTCTGGGCAGTTTCGGTCAGGAAGATATCCAGGACGATGAGCAGTTCCAGTTTGTCCAGAGCTTCATCCACATGGTGGAGGTCAGGGTCGCTGACCATGGGATTCTCGCCGAAGACCATCAGGCCTTTTATTTCTCCATGATGGGCTTTATTTACCACTTGCGGGATGGTCAGTCCGTTATTC
>JAAZOA010000305.1 GCA_012798055.1 Syntrophomonadaceae bacterium
AGCCTATGGCGGTATTCTGCTGGCGGTAGTAGTTCTCAACCTATATCTGGGTAAGTTCAACCTGGGATTCGCCAACCAGCCGGTTGCCCATACCATGCATATATGGAACTTCTCGGGCCTGTTCCTGGTGGGTCTCTGTGCCGTTCTACTCGGCGGCTGCCCCCTGCGCCAGATGATCCTGGGCAGCGAGGGAGACATGGATGCGGTTGCCACAGTGGTGGGCATGATAGCAGGTGCAGCCATTGCCCACAATTTCGCCCTGGCTTCCAGTGCTAAAGGTGCCACTTTCTACGGAGAGGCTGTTCTGATTGCGGGTATAGTAATTGTAAGCCTGATCGGCTGGGCATATCGGGAGGTGGACGCTTAATGGATATTCTCGATGTACGCGGCTTAAGCTGCCCCATTCCTGTTCTAAAAACTAAAAAGGCTGTAGAGAAAGGCTTAACTGAACTGTAGATTATCGGCAGCAGCAAGGTATCCCAGGAAAATGTCAGCAAATTCGCCGCATCCCAAGGTTACAAAGTAGAAATAAAGAGCGCACAAGCTGATGAATGGAATCTTGTCATCACCAAGTAGGTTGGCATGCCCCTCACTGGCGATGGATTCCACCTTCCACAGTGACCTTTCAGCTAGATAGGTAAACTTCCAGCCTCTCATAGCCGTTCCTCCTTGGGCCCCTTTCAGGGGTCCTTTCTTTCGCTCAACACTCGATGAGCCTGGAGCGCTTGGGAGTCTGTTTGGCGCACAGATATGATATAATTACCAAAAACGGGAAGGTGCCATATATGCCGGAATTACCGAAATTTGATTTCACCCACACGGTTATGGGTACTTTGGGAATAGAAATGACGCAAATGAACCCGGATAAGGTTATCGCCACGATGCCGGTGACGCCAAAAACTCATCAGCCCTTTGGGGTGATGCACGGCGGGGTATCGGTAGTTCTAGCTGAGACGGTGGCATCAGCAGGCAGCTATCTCTTCATCAATCGCGAGAAACAGCGGGCGGTGGGGCTGGAGATAAATGCCAACCATATCCGTGGCGTCAGCTCTGGTTTAGTGAGGGCTGAAGGGGTCCCGGTACATGTTGGACGCACCACCCTGGTGTGGGATGTGAGGATCTACGATGCTTCCGAAAGACTGGTGTGCATTTCGCGCTGCACCATAGCTGTTATTGATATCGACAAATGAACGGGAGATGAGGGCATCTTTAAATCTACAGCTTTGCGAGGTGATATGCAATGAAGAAGATCAACTGGTTGACGGCCCTGGCTATATCCTTCGTTTTGTTATCGGTGGCGACTTATTTCATCCACTTCCTTATCTTCAGGGACTCCACTTTTATTTTCAAATATTTTGTGGCTCAAATGGGATTTTTGCCCATTTCCACCTTGCTGGTGACCGTAGTCCTCAACCGTTTGATGGGCAAGAGGGACAAATTGGCGCGGCTGCAGAAGCTCAATATGGTCATTGGGGCATTTTTCGTGGATGTGGGCACTGACCTGCTCAGGTCTCTCGCCTCCATGGACCTGGGTGCCAGAGACTATGGCCAGGCTCTGCAGATGAATACCGATTGGGCCAAGGAAGATTTTCAACGGGCTAAACGGCAAATCAAGGACATAAATATGGACAAAGAGCATATCCCCGCTCACCTGCTGGAGATCAATGCATTCCTGACCGGCAAGAGGGAGCACCTGCTGCGCCTGCTGGAAAATCCCAACCTCTTGGAGCACGAATCCTTCTCGCAATTGCTGTGGGCCATATTCCATTTAACCGAAGAAATGGCTGGGAGGGCGGATCTTAAGAACCTCTCCCGGGCTGATTATGCCCATATCAGGGGCGACATCTCCAGAGTCTATATGCACTTGATCAACCAGTGGGTGGATTACATGGAAAACCTGCACAGCAATTATCCCTTCCTGTTTTCACTGGCTATACGGACCAATCCCTTCAATCCCGAAGCCAGCATCGAAGTCGAGGAGTAACGGAATGGTACCGCAGCCAGAAAAATAGCAGAATTTGACACGCTTTTTAATGCTGTGTTATTATCTCTTCAAATTTGGGCCCAGGAAAGTCATAGCTGGTATTAAGAGACCATGAAGGTTTCGCCATTTTGTTATCAGGATACATATCGCTGCCGGGGAATGAATCGCAGTCACGCAATAATCGACCCATGAAGGGGCCAGTCTCAAGCAACCCTTCGTGGGTATTTTTTTCGAGGAGGAGCCGGCAACATGCATATGGCGGATGCTTTGATCTCTCCAGCGGTAGGGGGAACCATGCTGGCGGTTACGGCTGGGTTAGCAGCCTACTCTGCAAAGAAAATCACCAATGAAATGGATGAGAAGAAAATCCCCTTGATGGGGGTAATGGGTGCGTTCGTCTTTGCCTCCCAGATGATCAATTTTACCATTCCCGCCACGGGTTCCAGCGGGCACTTGGGAGGGGGTTTGCTGCTGGCGATTCTTCTCGGCCCTTATGCAGGCTTCCTTACCATGACTTCAATTTTGTTGATCCAGGCCCTGTTCTTCGCGGACGGGGGATTGCTGGCCTATGGCTGCAACGTGTTCAACTTAGGATTCTGTAGCTGTTTCGTCTCCTATCCCTTTATCTATAGATGGTTTACCCGCCAGGGACTGACCTCCAGGAAGATCTTGTGGGGAGCTACTGCCTCAGGGATCGTCGGATTGCAGCTGGGGGCCTTCAGCGTGGTTGCGGAGACACTGGCTTCGGGAAAAACCGAACTTCCGTTTAGCACCTTTGTCCTGCTGATGCAGCCCATCCACCTGGGGATTGGATTGGTGGAAGGACTGGTGACCGCGGCCATAGTGACATATGTGTGGAGAGCCAGGCCGGAAATACTGGAAAAGGCCGCCATCGGTGGAGCCCTGGGCGACCGGTCCATAAAGAAGTTTTTGACCGGATTGGCTATTGGCGTGGTGTTGATAGGAGGAGCTCTGTCCTGGTTTGCGTCGACCAGTCCCGACGGTCTGGAGTGGTCTATGGAGAGGACCGCCGGCACCACGGAAATAGAAGCTACGGATGGCATTCATCAGCTGTTTGCAGATCTGCAGAGCAGGACTGCTTTCATGCCAGATTACGGTTTCAAAGCCCCGGCAGGAGCGAGTTCAGAGGAAGCCATTTCCGAAGAAACAGCAAGCTCCTGGCCAGCAGTTGATGCCGGAACCAGTGCAGCTGGCTTGGTTGGGGGATCACTGACCCTGGTTTTGGCTGCGCTTATCGGCTATTTGGTAAGCTTATCTAAAAAGAAGGGGAGCAAGGCTGCAGCATAGCATATGAAGGATTCTTTGCGCGACATAAGGCTGTTGGATGACCTGGCCCGTCGACAAAACCCTATAAACAAACTCCACCCCCTGGTGAAGCTCTTGACCACCATCATCTATCTGGCTGTGGTGGTTTCATTTGGCCGCTATGAAATCAGCGCACTCCTGCCCTTGATATTTTATCCAGTAGTCGTATTCGCCCTGGCGGAACTGGCGCCGGGGCGAATACTGCGGCGCATAGCCTGGGTTATGCCCTTGGTGATAGGGATCGGCATATTCAATCCGGTATTCGATCATCAAACCGTAACGATCATGAATTCAACCATCTCGAAAGGCTGGCTTTCATTTATTTCCCTTGTCATTAAATGCGTATTGACGGTTGCGGCCGGTATACTGCTGGTCGCCACCACCGGAATGGAGAAATTGGGGGCAGCTATGCGGATAATCGGGGTTCCTAAGATAATGGTACTGCAGCTCTTGCTGACTTATCGATATATTTTGTTGCTCGGGGATGAACTGGCCAGGATGCTGCGCGCATATTCACTGCGGGCTCCAGGACATAGGGGGATAAAACTTGCTGCCTGGGGTTCTTTTGCCGGCAGTCTTTTGCTCCGGTCCTTTGACCGGGCCCAGCGGGTCTATGCGGCTATGTGCCTGCGTGGTTTTAAGGGTGATTATAACACCGGCGATGATGCCAAGGTGGGAGTTAGAGACCTGCAGTTTTTAATAGGTTGGGTCGCGTTTTTCCTGATCACCAGAAGTTACAATTTGCCATTTTTACTGGGCTCATTTTTAACAGGAGTGATTGGTCAATGAGTCACCATCGAGTTGAAGCCAGGAATCTTCATTTTTCCTACCCTGATGGACAGGCAGCGATACAGGATATTTCCTTTACAATCTTGCACGGGGAAGCGGTGGGAATCATAGGCGCCAACGGCGCGGGCAAATCAACCCTATTGATGCTCCTTATGGGCATCCTCTTTCCCGATAGCGGCGAGATCATCGTAGGTGACACTCGTCTCACCCCAAAAACCTTACCCATGATCAGGGAGCGACTGGGGATGGTTTTCCAGGATCCTGATGATCAGCTCTTCATGACTACAGTTAGGGATGATGTGGCCTTTGGCCCGAGAAATTACCATCTGGATGAACAGGAAGTTGCAAGCCGGGTAAGGGAAGCCCTGGCTCAAGTGGGTATTTTGCATCTCCGCGACAGAGCACCCTTCAAATTGTCAGGCGGGGAAAAGCGGGCTGCCGCCATCGCCACCGTGCTGTCCATGAAACCTGACATTTTGATCATGGATGAACCGACCTCCTCCCTGGATCCCAAGTCGAGGCGGATGGTGATGGAACTCCTGAAAAGCTTCGAGCATACCAAGATAATCACCAGCCATGATCTGGATATGGTTTTGGAAACCTGCCAGCGGTTCTTGGTGATCAAAGAAGGATCAGTGGCGGCAGACGGACCTGCCGGCGAAATACTGAAAAACCCGCAGCTGTTGCATAGCTGCGGGCTGGAAATGCCTCTTTCGCTTCAGAAATGCCCCATATGTGGGGACCAGACTAAAAACTTTAAATCAGGGTAAATGTGCTGGTGATGTTTTCGTCGGTTACTGAAAACAGCTAATTACCCCGCCCGGTCAAAAAGAGCCTGGCTTTGCCCTCCGCATTAGTGGTGAGCCGATGAGGGTAGTCGGGATTCTTGGTGCTGCTGTATGGGGCTAGCGTTGTGGCTCCCGCCAGGGGTTGCCCTTCCTTGAGGACCTGAATTTCATAATTCTCACCCAAACGGGCATGGCCGTCTCCTGGTGACGGCTGGTCACTGATGGTTTCAGCTCCTCCAGGACGATCCTGTGATGCACAAGTTCCATCTCCCGGATACGGGCTTTTATGATTCGTCTTTCCCCGAAATGTTTTCCATCAGGATGCTGTTGTCTTCACCCGGAATGATTCGGTCAACCTTCTCCATCAATAATTCTTCCCTGCCATCCCGGCTGATATATACATTGGCCTCACACATATCTCGAGCTCCCTTCGTACTGGCAAGTAGGGCAGACAAAGCCTGATTTGGTCCTGGTTGACATGGTTAGAATGTCACCTGCCACCTTTCCTTGCTTGGGTAATGCCTCATCTATCATATCCATCCTGACGCTCTGCGTATATCTGCCGCACTCTATCCACCAGGCGCCCCACCTGTAAGGGCAGTGGTTCGTCAACCACTCCGCTGATCAGAATATTATTGCGATTGAGGGGCAGCAATACCTTGACCGCGTCGGC
>JAAZOA010000306.1 GCA_012798055.1 Syntrophomonadaceae bacterium
CGGTTCATAGTCTATCTTCTTCAGGTTGCGAAAGTCACGGATCCTCAGTCGGTCGATCTTCACTAGATCCGAATTCCTCTCCTAATTATTGGTACGCATAGGGACCAGGATATAGAGATAATTCTCCTTTTCCGGATTTTTAATCAGCGCAGGACTTAATGCACCTGAGAATTTGATTATAACACTATCGCACTCGCTCTCAAAAATCTTGATTGCATCTAGAAAATAGTTGGTATTGAAAGCTATTTTCAAATCTGTCTCCCCTTGTATTTCTATATCCTCTATTACCTCTGATATTTCTCCCATACTCTCTGAATAGGAATTCAATATCGCCTCTTGTTGCTGCAGAATGAATTGTACATGCTGGATCTGAAATTTATCGTCGGTGGGCATAGTCTTGGCCCTGCCCAAGCTTGAGGCCAGAATTTTTGTTTTCACATTTATCTCTGTGGTGAAATTGGCTGGTATTACGCTTTCGTAATTCGGGTATTGTCCTTCAATCAGCCTCGACAATAGCAGCACATCTTCTTTGTAAAATATTACATTATTTTCTGAGGTGGCTATATTTATAGGTTCTGGGCTGTCTTCCAGAAAGCGCATTATCTCATTAACTGTTCTAATTGGTATGACGAATTTGAATGATTCAATGTCTTGTTTTTCCAGGGCACAGGTATAATAAGCCAATCGGTGAGTATCAGAAGCGACTATTTTCATGACTCCTCCCGGCATCTGGTCGAATAATACCCCCGTAAATACCTGGCGGAAGTGATTGGCCGCAGCTGCGAATGACGTCTTGCGCAGCCCTTCCTTCAATATGTCCTGAGGAATGGTCACTTTATGTTCCATCTTAGAGATAGGCAGATCAGGGTATTCACTTTCCAGGTAGATGTTCAGTTTGCTGGACGAACGCCCATAGCTGATGTTCAATTTGGATGCTTCTTTATTCAACTCGAACGAAATAATCGTATCCGGCAGCAGTCTGATGAAATCTGCAAAATAGGCTGCATTGACCAGGACGCTCCCCGCTTCCACCACATCTACGTTAGTCGTGGAAGCCTTGATTCCTATTTCCATATCGGTAGCGGTCATGGTCAGACCGGTTTCTGGATCGATGCTGATATGTAAGCCGGATAAAACCGGTATGGTGCTCTTGTTGGATGCAGCTCTGTGTACTAAGGCTGTAAGAGTTGAGATCTCTCTTTTTTCAATGTTGAATTTCATTTTTTGGCCTCCATTATTCTTATTTATTTATTAATTTATTAAACACAGTCAGTAAACGTAATAGCAGTAGTGTGCATAGTGTGCATAAATGCCTGTAGATCCCGGCTAATAAGGGTCCACCCGTGTGGAAACGATTGTGGAAATCAAGACATTTATAGACTGGCCCTGGGGTCGATCTGTTTACAAATCTTATCGAGCAGAGCAGCCAAGACCGGATCACCAGTCGATTCCTTTTCAATTTTTTCCACCCCATGCATGACCGTGGTGTGATCCCGTCCTCCAAACTGGTCCCCTATTAAAGGAAAGGACGCGTCGGTCATCCTGCGGCATAAAAACATGGCGATGTGGCGGGCATAAACCAATTGTTTGTTTCTTTTCTTGGACAACAATTCATTGAGATTCAGCCCATAATATTTGCATACCTCTTTTTGAATGCATTCAATGGTGACTTTCTTTTGCTGAGGAGGAGGCATAATATCTTTCAAAGCTTCGCCAGCGGTTTCCAGGTTCAGGGGGAGATTGTTGATGGTTGCGAAGGCCACCAGGCGAACTAAAGCACCCTCCAGCTCCCGGATATTTGAGTCAATATAATTGGCGATATAGTCAAGTACATCATATGGAACATTCAGTTCATCATTTTGGGCCTTTTTCCGCAAAATGGCGATGCGGGTTTCCAGGTCGGGGATCTGGATGTCGGTAATGAGCCCCCATTCGAAGCGGGAGCGCAGTCGGTCCTCCAGGGTGGGAATACTGCGGGGAGGACGGTCACTGGAGATTACCACCTGTTTATTGGCTTCATAAAGGGTGTTGAAAGTGTGGAAAAATTCTTCCTGGGTCCTCTCCTTGCCCGCGAGGAACTGAATATCGTCTATCAATAAGACATCGATATTCCGGTATTTATGGCGAAAGGCCGGAGTTGTATCATCTTTTATGGCACTGATCAGTTCATTGGTGAATTGTTCTGATGAGACATACATCACTGAAAGGTTCGGCTTGTTAACCAGGATACGATGGGCAATAGCCTGCATGAGATGAGTCTTCCCCAGACCCACACCTCCGTAAATGAACAGAGGATTATAGGCTCGGGAGGGGGCCTCCCCTACCGCATAGCAGGCAGCATGGGCAAAGCGGTTGCTGTTTCCGACTACAAAGGTTTCAAAGGTGTATTTGGGATTCAGAGGAGAGATACAACCGTCTCTCTCCATTAGAGGTTCGGTGATGAGCACCAGGGCGAACTCCTCCCCGGCTAGATCGCTGGCTTTCTTCTGCAGCGCTTCCAGATAGCGCGACTCGATCCATTCCTTGGTCAAAGCGTTGGGGACCATTATGTACAGCTTGTCGTTGCGGAAGGTGTTATAAGTAACATGTGAAAACCAGATATCGAAGCTGGTGGGGCCAATATCCTGGCGGAAATCCTCCAGAACTTGAGCCAGCAAAGTCGCGTAATTACTATCTGTGGACATCGGTGAAGCCTCCAATGCTATTATGGGGATTTGGTGGAAAACCTGGGCATAAATATTGTGCAAACAGGGATATCTGCATGGCAACCATATTAAACCATAAAAGGTTAAAGAAGGTTGGCGGCGACAAAGATACCGTATATATACTAGCAGATTTTGTGGGGAAATTGAAGTATTAAGAGGTGGAGAGATTCTTGACACAGCGAGGGTTTTGTAAATATAATAATATGTGCTGGAATTTTTAAGGGAGGCAATTAGACAATGAAAAGAACCTTTCAACCCAAAAAGAGACAAAGAAAAAGGGTCCACGGATTTATGAAGAGAATGGCCAGTGCTTCAGGCCGAAAAGTCCTGGCTATGAGAAGATTAAAAGGTAGGAAGAAACTCTCTGCATAGGTCGTGTGAACGACCTATTATTTTACTGGCCTAAAAGGATGGCAGATGCTGGAGCAAGAAGCAAGAATAAGCCGGGGCAAAGACTACAGCCAGATATACAAAAAAGGACGTCGGCTGGCCGGCAAATATTTGATCATATTCGTCTGCCCCAACCAGTTGCCGCGCAACCGATTTGGGATAGTGACTTCCAAGAAGGTTGGCAATGCAGTTGTCAGAAACCGGGCGAAAAGGCAACTGCGGTCTATAATAAGGAAGAATGCGGACCGGCTGCCCCCGGGAAACGATGTGGTGGTGGTGGCCAGGTATAATATTAAGGAAGCCATTTTTGCTGTGCTGGAAAAGGACTTCTTGCGGCTGCTCAAAAAGGCTGTGTTATTATGAAGGTTATCTTCATCGGACTTATCAGAATATATCAGAAATTGAGCCGATTCAAGCGTCCCACCTGCCGCTTCTACCCATCCTGCTCCGATTATTCGGTCGAAGCGTTGCAGAAATATGGGACAGTAAAAGGCGGATGGTTGTCCCTGCGAAGGATAATCCGTTGCCATCCGTTTAATCCTGGCGGATTCGATCCGCTGCCCTGATTCCAATACAGCTACATATTAAGGAGGTGGCACCTGCCGGCGAGGCTGGTTTTCGCGGGCAGGGATGATACTTGTGGCAGGCTTTTGTACAATGGTTTATTGAGATCATCAAGCTTATCTATGGCTTAACCGAACAAATAGGGCTGCCTAGCTATGGCCTGGCCATTATTTTTATGACCATAGCCATCAAAATAGTCATGTTCCCCCTCACCCAGCAGCAAATGCGCTCCATGAGGGGAATGCAAGAAATACAGCCCAAGATGAAGTATATCCAGGATAGGTTCAAAGACGATCCCCAGCTTATGCAGAAAAAGGTAATGGAGCTTTACAAAGAACACGGCGTCAATCCTATGGGAGGATGTTTGCCGTTGCTTATCCAGATGCCGATATTTATAGCTTTGTACCAGTCGTTGATGTCCATGAGCAAGACGGTATTTCATGATTCCCCGCACGCAGGTTTTTTATGGATCAGTAATATAGGGCTCTCGGTAAAAGAACTGATTGCGGCTGCCCCCGGTGTGCTGGTCATAATTCTGATTTTTGTTTTGCCTATATTGTCCGCCCTGACTACCTATCTGCAGCAGCGCATTTCAATGGTGGAGAGCAATGATCCTACCCAGAAAGCCATGTTATATTTCATGCCGCTCATGATGGCATACATCACCTATACCGTTCCAGCGGGCCTCGGCATATATTGGATCTCTTTTAATATTCTTGGGATATTGCAGCAATTATATGTTAACCGGATTCACAGCAGACCCAGTCCAACTGCAGTATCAAGCCTGGAAGCTGAGGAACCGGATCTGCCAGTTTTGGAGGAGCCTGCTCCAAAAAGCAAAGGCGGCGAGGAGAAAGTAGCCCAGAGTGACAAAGGAGGGAAAGAAAAAGATGCAGGTTCAAACAGTCGAAAAAAAAGGAAAAAACGTTGACGAAGCCATTCGGGCCGCCCTGGACGAACTGGGATGTGGGCTTGAAGATGTAGCGGTGGAAATCCTTGAGGAAGGCAGCAAGCGATTGCTCGGTTTTATGGGCAGCAAACCTGCAGTTGTCAAGGTTTCACTGCGGGAGAAACCGGAAGCCGAAGCCCGGAAGGTAGTAGAAGAATTGCTGCAGAAGATGAACATTGACTACCAGATTGATAAAGTCGAATGGGATAATGGGACCACGCGAATAAATATCGTGGGCAAGGATATGGGGCTGCTGATTGGGCGCAAAGGAGAAACGCTTAACGCCTTGCAGTTTATAGCGGGCTTGATGCTCAATCGTAAACGGGAAGAAAAGATCCGGATCGTTCTGGATGTCGAGGATTATCGCCGCAAGAGAGAACAATCACTGGAGGCGCTGGCGCTGCGTTTGTCCGAAAAGGTAAAGCAGACCCAGAAAAACGTGATCATGCGGCCGATGAGTTCACAGGAACGCAGGATAGTCCATACCCTGCTCCAGGGAGATCCGCAGTTGGTGACCTATTCCATGGGCGAGGAACCCAACCGAAAAGTAGTGATTGCTCTGAAAAAGTAGCATCCTAAGGCCCTTTGGAAGGGCCTTTTTTTTTGCCCGCGGGGAGGAGATCTTCCTGCCCGATAAAGACAGAACGCAGTGTATGTTGGCAGTTAATTTGGTAAGATAGAAATGATTATGGTTTGACAAGGAGAAGACTATGTTTCAGCACGAAAACATAGCCGCGCTGGCCACCCCCCCGGGGGAAGGCGGCATAGGCATTATCAGAACCAGCGGGCCAGGGGTCATAGAACTGATCGCCCCCATTTTCGAAGCAGCCGGGGGTAGGGAATTGATGCAGACGGCAGGAAATCGGCTTGTAC
>JAAZOA010000002.1 GCA_012798055.1 Syntrophomonadaceae bacterium
AGCCTGGATCGTCACCATACCTTCCGCAGCTCTGGTCGCAGGTCTTTTTTACCGGCTGCTGGTAATATTCGGTTAGCTGCTGAGTGCATAAATTACTGTTCGCACATTATGCCCATAGGGGGCAATTTTTTATGGGCCTAAAAGGTATTTGCAAAATGAACCAAATAATTACATAATAGTATTAGTGATTTTGGGAGCAAGGGGGTTAAAGGGCTTGAAAGCGTATAAAATACCTGAAGCAACTGTCATAAGATTATCGATCTATTCCCGGCAACTCCATCTATTGAAGGACGAGGGGGTCGAAACGGTCTCGTCGGAGGAGATTGCGGAAAGCGTTGGCGTCAGCTCAGCTCAGGTGCGCAAGGACCTGGCTTATTTCGGCGAATTCGGGACTCGCGGAGTAGGTTACCGGGTGGATGAACTGCTGGGGCATTTGACGAAAATATTAGGGTTGGACCAGCAATGGAACATCGCAATTGTCGGCGCTGGGAAGTTGGGCTCGGCCTTGGCCGTGTACCAGGGTTTTCGGGAAAGGGGTTTCGCAATCAAAGCGGTCATAGACAACGATCCGGATCGAGTGGGGCAAAGATTGGCGGATTTGACGGTGGAGCCACTGGAGATGCTCACAAACCGGGTAAAGGATTTCAGGGTCAACATAGGTATCGTAACCGTTCCGGCATCGGCAGCCCAAGCTGTGACCGACCTGCTAGTAGATGCAGGGGTGGGGGCCATATTAAATTTCTCGCCCCGGGTCCTCAAAGTCCCAGCGTATATAGTCCTGCGCAATGTGGACTTGTCGGTCAATCTCAAGGTGTTGAGCTTCAACCTTTCATATAGACGCTAAGAGCAGAATGAGCAGGCTTCCCGCTGGGAAGCCTGCTGTTTTTAACTGCCTTGTTTTTAGCCAATACTAGTGCTAAACTTGATAAAATGCATACCGGAGGTTCTCGAGTGGCGAGTAGAACGCGATCCTTCCAGGGCTGGCAGGTGCTCTTGCTTTGGCTGGTGATGGGAGGCATCATCGGCGGATGGATAGGTGAAGCGGTTGTCAACGTGTGGCCGGCTTTGAGCTTGCTTAGCAAGGTTCAGAGTATAGGGCTGCCTGCTTTCACCATGGATCTCCATGTTTTTTCTCTGACTTTCGGTTTTATGCTGAATCTCAACTTTTTTACCATAGCAGGTTTCGTCGTGGCCTGGGCCTTGTATCGGCGACTATAAAGATGAGGAATGGCTCTTGAAAAGGATCATACTGGCGTCTGAATCACCCCGGAGGCAGCATTTATTGCAGCAAATTGGGCTTGAGTTTATATGTTCACCTGCCTATATAGAGGAAGACCTTTCTTTTTCTGCTTTTCCGCATGAATTGGTTCAAACCATAGCTTCCCGGAAAGCCAAGGAAGCCGCCCATTGCTGGGACCAGGGGATCATTATCGCGGCTGATACAGTTGTGGCCAGCGATGGATGCATTATGGGCAAACCGAGGGATCGAGGCGAAGCCGCCAATATGTTAATTTGTTTGAGCAATCGCTGTCACCAGGTGATCACGGGTATCTGCATCATGGATGCTAGAAGCGGCCGCGTCGAAACGGCGTCGGAATCCACTGCCGTTTTTTTCCGGGAGTTATCCCCTGGCGAAATCAACAGCTATCTGGATTGCGGCGAGTGGCAGGATAAAGCCGGCGCTTATGCGATACAGGGGCGGGGAGCTCTCTTGATTGAGAGAATCGAAGGATGCTACTTCAATGTGGTGGGCTTGCCTTTAAACCGCCTTCACCTCATGCTCCGGGAATTCGGTGTTGACCTTTGGGGAGGACAGAGGGTTGCATTATAATGCTTTAATAAAAGAAATGCCTCTAAATTTAAGGCCGAGGGAAAAACTTCTGGCTATCGGGGAAACGCAGCTGCATGATCATGAGCTCCTGGCCATTGTCCTTGGCCAGGGAACCCGGCAAACCAGCGCCCTCGAACTGGCAAACCAACTCCTGACTGCTCATTTCAGTTTGCGGGAACTGCAGGAAGCCAGCCTGGAGGAATTGACCTCCACCAGGGGCATCGGACCTGCCAAAGCTGCCAGCATAAAGGCTGCCCTGGAAATAGGGCGCAGGGTCAGCCTGCAGGTCAAAGACCGTCTGATAATAAGATCACCGGAAGATGTGGGGAAGATAGCCAGGCAGTTTTTACTGCAGGAAATGCGCGATTATGACCGGGAGCATTTCCTGGTTTTGTACCTGGATAGAAAAGGCGGCCTGATCGTAAAGGAGTATGTATCGATAGGCGGACTGCATAGTTCAATCGTGCACCCCCGGGAGGTTTTCAAGACTGCGGTCAAACGCAGCGCCGCTTCGCTTATCTTGGCTCATAACCATCCCAGCGGCGACCCTACTCCCAGCAGGGATGACATAGATATCACCCGGCGCCTGGTAGAAGCCGGCAAAATAATGGGAATAGACATAATTGATCACGTAATTATAGGTGATAATCGCATCTGTAGTTTCAAGGAAACAGGATTATTATAGTTTTGAGGAGGATTTTCGAGTGTGGTCAGCATTTTTAGGTAAAGATTTGGGTATAGATCTGGGCACTGCCAATACCCTGGTGCACATGAAGGGAAGCGGAGTAATACTCACCGAGCCCTCCGTTGTAGCTATCCAGGTGAACAGCGGCAAAGTACTGGCGGTGGGAGAAGAGGCTAAGCAGATGATTGGGCGCACCCCAGGCAACATTGTGGCCATTAGGCCCATGAAGGACGGCGTCATAGCCGATTTCGACGTGACTCAGGCAATGATCAAGTATTTTATAGGCAAAGCCCTGGACAAAAAAACCAATCTGATAAAACCACGGGTAGTGATCAGCATTCCCACCGGGTGCACTACTGTAGAAGAGCGGGCGGTCAAAGAAGCTGCTCTGGCAGGGGGCGCCAAGGAAGCCTATTTGCTGGAGGAGCCCATGGCGGCAGCCATCGGAGCAGGGCTCCCCGTATACGAACCTACCGGCAACATGATCGTGGATATCGGAGGAGGTACCACTGAAGTTGCAGTGATTTCGTTGGGCGGAATCGTGACAGCCAAGTCGGTAAGAGTGGCTGGTGACAAAATGGATGAGGCCATAATCCAGCATTTGAAGAAGAACTACAACCTGCTGATCGGAGAGCGCACAGCTGAGAACATCAAGATCAATATCGGCTCAGCAGTATGGGATGGTCCCTCCGAGCACTATGATGTAAAAGGCCGGGACCTGGTGACTGGATTGCCCCAGAACATCGAGGTAACATCCCAGGAAATCCAGCAGGCTTTGAAAGAAACCGTGGACCAGATTATTGAGGGAATCAAACTCTGCCTGGAGAAGACTCCCCCGGAACTGGCCTCAGATATTATGGATCGAGGCATAGTCCTGGCTGGAGGAGGTTCGCTCTTGCGGGGCCTGGACAAGAGGATCGGCTATGAAACTCACATGCCGGTTTATGTTTGTGAGGAGCCGCTGCTGGCTGTAGCCCGGGGAACCGGCAAAGTGCTGGAGAATATCGAGGATTTGAGAAAATTGTTGATGAAACCCAAAAGAAATCTGTAATTAGGTGAGGACCGTTGTTTAAGTATTTTCGCCGCAAGGGATTTTGGACCATATTGGCGGCTATATCGGCCTTATTGGCACTCATGCAGCTGAGTTCGCACCAGCGCCCGGAATTAACGGTTCTGGAGAGGCTGGTTCAACGGGGCCTGTTTCCCCTGCAAAACGGGGCGGACAAAATCCAGCAAGGGTCACTGGCAACCCTGGCCAGACTCATGGGAGGATCCGATGTGCAGGAGCAGATCGCGGCACTGGAGAGCGAAATAGACCGGCTGAACCTGGAAAATATGCAGTTGCGGGAAAGCCAAGCGGAAGTCGACCGCTTGAGATCGCTCCTGGTTTATAAGGAATACCACGGCGCTGAATTCGAATTGCAGGTGGCCAGGGTTGTGGCCCGCAGCCCCAACAACTGGTACCAGACCCTCACTATAGACAAAGGGGCGCTGCAAGGGATTGCCGCAGATATGCCGGTTATCAATCCCTATGGGTTGGTAGGCAAAGTGGTGAGCGTGACCGCTTCCTCCGCCCAAATATGGTTGATCACCGACCGGGAGATGGCCTTGGGAGCGGTTTTGCAGGAGACCCGGGAAACCAGGGGGATCGTGGAAGGTATCGGTGACAATGCAAATCTGAGGATAATCAACATTCCCTATTATTCCCGGGTTAAAGAAGGGGAGATCGTTGTGAGCTCCGGACTGTCGGAAATATATCCTCCCGGGATCCAGATAGGCATTATTAGAGATATCCGGAAAGATTCCAATGGATTGGTGCTTTCTGCCACTGTAGAACCTTCAGTGAATTTCGACCAGTTAGAGGAGGTCATGGTGATCACCCAATATCATGGACAAGCAGTAAAAGGCAGTGGAGGAGTATAAGCGGCCATGCGTTACCTGAGCTTGTTCCTCCTGGCTTTTTTGGCGTTGCTTCTGCAGACCACATTATTCCGGGCCTTCACGATCGGGGGGATCATTCCTGATTTAATTCTGATACTGGTAGTCTGCCATGCTCTGTTTAAAGGGGTTTACCGCGGCACAATTTATGGTGTGCTGTGTGGTTTGTTGGAGGACCTGTACATAGGCAGATTCATAGGCATGAATGCCATCAGTAAGGGTGTCACTGCGTACGTGGCTGGGCGTTTGCAGGGCAATGTTTTCAAGGAAAACATAATGGTAGGCATTATTGGGGTCATCGGCGGGACCCTGCTGAATTTCATACTACTCTTCGTCCTTTCGGTATTAAGCTTCGCAAAATTCAACCTGGACCATTCTATCCTCATCAAGCTCGGTTATCAGCTCTTGTACAACACCATCCTTACTGTACCCACGTATATCTGGTTTTACCATTCCTCCCACAGCGGATGGCTGCGGGAAACCGAGGAATATTAATATGCGGACGAGTGACCTGCACTTTAAATTGAAGGTATATGGCGGAATTGTGGTTTTGCTCCTGGCGGTACTGTGCTTGAAACTAGCTGTTGTGCAGTTATTCTATAGCGATATATACCAAACCAAGGCCAAGGAAAATCGACTCCGACTGGTTTCGATCAAAGCATCCCGGGGCGAAATGTATGACCGTAACGGGACTATACTTGCCGCCAATCAGTTGGTCTATATCCTGACTATGACCAATCCCCGGGAGAGCGACCAGGATGATGTAATAGCCCGCCTGGTCAGCTTGCTTAAGCCAACCTTTCCCGAAGTCACTGCTGAATATATCAAAGAGAAAATTGAGCTTCAGAAATTTAGACAGTATGAGCCGGTGACCATCCTGCGCGATATACCTTGGGAATTAGTGGTGAAAATTGAGGAAAACCGCCATGATTTGCCCGGCATAGCCGTGGATATCGAACCATTGCGTTACTATCCCCTGGATACCCTGGCCGGCCATGTACTGGGTTACATTCATTCCATAAACCAGGATGAACTTGCCGCCAACAGCGCCCAGTACAATATGAACAGCCTGGTAGGCAAATCGGGGCTGGAGAAGCAATATGAGGCTGAACTCCGGGGTATAAACGGTGCGCGCCGGGTGGAGGTCGATGCCCAGGGCAGGCCGGTAGGGGAATTGGTTACCCTGGATCCAGTAGCCGGCAACAATCTTACCCTGACCCTGGACGAAAAGCTACAAGTGGTAATGGAGCATTCC
>JAAZOA010000307.1 GCA_012798055.1 Syntrophomonadaceae bacterium
GGATACGAATACACAGCCGACGAAGAAATCGCGTTGGTCAAGAATAAGAAACATGACATAAGCGCGGTGGTGGACCGGCTGGTGGTCAAGGATGATATGAGAAGCCGACTGGCTGAGTCACTGGAACTGGCTTTCGAGCTCAGCGAAGGCCTGGTGGTGGTGCAGGTCCTTGGTGACGGCGGGGAGGAGGAGCTCCTGTTCAGCCGTGATTTCGCCTGCCCGGACTGCGGCTTCAGCCTGCCTGAACTTAGCCCACGTATGTTTTCGTTCAACAGCCCTTTCGGGGCCTGCCCGGAATGCGACGGGCTGGGTGAAAAGCGCGAATTTGATCCGGACCTGGTCCTGGACCGGAATCTCACCCTGGAGGAGGGTGCGGTTATCCCCTGGGCGATCAGTTCACACAACTACTTCCGCCAGATCCTGGTAGGCATGAGCGAAAAATACTCCATCCCCATGGATAAACCCTTGAAAGAACTGTCGCCCCGGCAAATCGACTTGATCCTCTACGGGAACCAGGGTGAGCAGTTCAAGATCAACTACACCAATTCCTACGGGGAAACCGGATCTTTCTACACCCGCTTCGAGGGGGTCATCAATACCCTGAAGCGGCGCTACCAGGAGACCAAGTCAGACCTGGCCCGGGAAGAGATGGAAAAATATATGACCATTTCCCTCTGCCCCGCCTGCCAGGGCCAACGCTTGCGGCCCGAAATTTTGGCGGTGCTGCTGGGGGGCAGATCCATTGCCAGTATAACTTCCCTGTCGGTCAGCGGTACCAGGGACTTTCTCACTGCTTTGCAGCTGGAAGAAAGGGAAGCCATAATAGGACGGCAGGTGATCAAAGAGATTTTACAGCGCCTGCACTTCCTGATCGATGTGGGTCTGGACTACCTGACCATGGACCGGGCGGCCGGCAGCCTGTCAGGCGGTGAGGCCCAGCGCATCAGGCTGGCCACCCAGGTAGGATCAAGCCTGGTGGGGGTGCTGTATGTTCTGGATGAACCAAGTATTGGGCTCCATGCCCGGGACACCCAGCGCTTGCTGAATACCTTGAAAAGACTGCGTGATCTGGGCAATACTGTGATAGTGGTGGAACATGACGAAGAGACCATTAATACTGCCGACTTCATCGTCGATATCGGGCCAGGCGCCGGGATCCACGGCGGGGAAGTGGTAGCCTCCGGCGGCATAGAGGACATCATAGCCGCGGACCGGTCACTGACCGGCAAGTATCTTTCCGGAGCCCGCTCCATTGAGGTGCCGGCTCGGCGCAGACCAGGCAATGGCCGTTGCGTGGTGATAAAAGGTGCCCGGGAGCACAACCTGCAGGACTTGACGGTCAGGATCCCCCTGGGGCGAATGGTGGTCATTACCGGGGTCTCCGGTTCGGGTAAGAGCACCTTGGTAGAGGATATAATCTACCCGGCCCTGATGAAGAAATTCCACAACAGCCGCTATAGGATCGGAGCTCATGAAGCCATCGAGGGATACGAAAACCTGGATAAGGTCATCAATATCGACCAGTCCCCCATCGGGCGCACTCCGCGCTCCAATCCGGCCACCTACACCGGGGCTTTCGACACCATCCGCGAGCTTTTCGCCGAAACCGCGGAAGCCCGCATGCGAGGCTACAAACCCGGGCGGTTCAGTTTCAATGTGCGGGGGGGACGCTGTGAGGCCTGTGCCGGCGACGGTATCATCAAGATCGAGATGCATTTCCTGCCGGATGTCTACATCCCTTGCGAGGTGTGCAAAGGCAAGCGCTATAATCGCGAGACCCTGGAAGTCAAGTACAAGGGCAAGACTATCGCCGATATCTTGTCGATGACAGTGGATGAAGGGGTGGAATTCTTCGGTTCCATCGCCAGGATCGAGCGCAAATTGAGAGTTCTCCAGGATGTGGGCCTGGGTTATATACAGCTGGGCCAGCCAGCTCCAACCCTGTCCGGGGGTGAGGCCCAGCGGGTCAAATTGTCCACTGAGCTCTCCAAACGGTCCATGGGCCGCACCCTGTACATTCTGGACGAGCCTACTACCGGTTTGCATAAAGAAGATGTGCGTCATCTGCTGGGCGTGTTGAACCGGCTGGTAGATGCCGGCAATTCGGTGATCATCATCGAACACAACCTGGATGTGATCAAATCAGCTGACTACATCATAGACCTGGGCCCGGAAGGCGGAAATGAGGGCGGGCGGATAATAGCTGAAGGGACCCCTGAAGCAGTCGCCCGCACACCCCGGTCTTACACCGGCCAATACCTGCAAAAGGTGCTATAATGCGGTTGGAGCCCAGCGCCCGGGGCCGATCCGCTGTTGAAGCCAAATTTCTATTTTTAGCTAATTGAGGACTGATATCTGGTGAAGTCA
>JAAZOA010000024.1 GCA_012798055.1 Syntrophomonadaceae bacterium
ATGCTTCAGGCGGAGGGAGTGCTGGTTAACGGGGTGATAGCGCCCAAGGCCGACGCTGATCTGACCCTGCGCCTGGAAACCACGAGTATCCTCAACTACCTGGAAAGGCGCAAATATACAGAAGATCTGACCTGGCTGCCGGCTGACTTCGACACCAACCGGGACATGCAGAAGGTCCTGGGTTATGAGCCCGCCTATGAATACATGGGCAGCCCCGATCAAAATTTCTTTGCCAATCTGAATATGGAAGAGCCCTTAAATATCGAGGGCTATGATGTGCTCTTGCAGGTCTCCAGCAAGCAGGGTTCAGACGTGAAAGCGGGGGATAGGAGCAGCTATGATTTCAACGTCAGGGGAGAAAAATACCAACTGATCCTGGAGTGGCTCTCACCCTTAGACAACAAGGTGGCGATCCTCGATTCCAGCGGCAAGGAGCTGGTAGCAACCGGCTTGTATGATTTCGCGACGTCCATACCTGCCATCAGCGACCGGCCCAAGGAAATGCTGGATGTCAAGGATATGACCCTGGACGCGGCTGGCAATGGATGCCAGATGCGCATCATATTCCAGAATATCAATATCAATTATGGCCGGGGCGCACAGGAAGGGGCTTTTTACAACCTGTTTGTCCTGGTTGCGGTGCCCAAATAGGAAAAAAGGCAAGCGCTGCGGCAGAGATTTGCGGGCAGACGGATGGGACCTGGGGCCGACCGGTTATTAACGGTTAGCCCCAGGTTTTTGCACTCCATCCGGGCCAGGTGAGCCGGAGCACCATCCTGGGATTGTGATAAAATGGGTATGGAATTGGGACAGAAACGGCAATGCCTAAACTGGAGGTATTGGACCGGGAAGGAGCAGCCAGGATGACTTCAGCCCGTCGCTGGGCCGATAATTTCAACAATCCCTTCATACCGTTGAGGCAGAGCAATTTCCGTTATTACTGGATAGGCATGTGCGTTTCCCTGATTGGCACCTGGATGCAGAGTGTGGCCCAGCCCTGGTTGGCATATTCCCTCACCCACTCGGCGCTGTTGCTGGGGCTGGTAGGGGCGATGCAATACCTGCCGGTGCTGGTTTTGTCTCTTTTCGCGGGAGTTCTGGTGGACCGCTTGCCGGTCAAAAGACTGATTATGTTTACCCAGGCATCTTCCCTGGTTATTACCCTCGCCCTGGCCGTGCTGGTCTATACAGGACAGATCCAGTATTGGCATATCCTGGTCCTGGCCACCCTGCTGGGAACGGCCAACTCCCTGGACATGCCCGCTCGGCAGGCATTCGTTATTCAACTTGTGGACAAAGAATACCTCATGAATTCCATCGCCCTCAACGCAGCCGCCTTCAACGGGGCCAGGGTCATCGGGCCGGCCGTGGCTGGAGTGCTGATGGCCTGGTATGGGCCGGGCATATGCTTCTTGCTTAACTCCGTGAGCTTTGGGGCTATGCTGCTCAGCCTGGCTCTTATCAAGCCTCTTCCCCTGGAGGCTCGCCTCCCCCATGAAAAACACCTCTTCAGCGGGATCAAAGAGGGTATCGATTATGTGTTCCGGCAGGGGCTTTTGTGGGAAGCGGTTATCTTGATCGCGATAATCGGCACTTTCGCTATGAACAACAATGTACTGATCCCGGTATTTGCCCAGGAGGTGCTGCATCAGGGCGAGCAGGGCCTGGGTCTTTTGTTTGCCTTCACCGGCATCGGGTCACTAATTGGTTCGATGATGGTTGCAGCCATGAGCCGCTTTGGGCCGCAAAGGCGTATAATCTATGGTATGCCTTTTTTAATCGCCCTTTCTCTGGTCCTCACCAGTTATACCCGCAATTTCTGGCTGGCCGGTTCTCTCCTGGCGGCTACCGGGCTTTTTTTCAACCTTTTCTCGGCCACCGTCAACACGACCCTGCAGATAAACAGCCGGGATGATTTCCGGGGCCGGGTGATGAGCATTTACAGCCTGGTGTTTGTGGGATCGACCCCCGTGTGCAATCTTTATGCCGG
>JAAZOA010000308.1 GCA_012798055.1 Syntrophomonadaceae bacterium
AAATCAGGGGCATCCAAGGTATACGTGGAGGACCTGGTGGAGGAGTTTGTGACCGATTATATTTTCCCCGTTTTGAAAGCGGGGGCTGTTTATGAAAAGAAATACCTGCTGGGAACCTCCTTTGCCCGCCCGCTGATGGCCAAGAAGATGGTGGAGATCGCTCATAAAGAAGGCGCGGTAGCTGTCGCCCACGGGGCTACCGGCAAGGGCAACGATCAGGTGCGGTTCGAACTGGGGGTCAAGGCGTTTGATCCCAGCCTCAAGATAATCGCCCCCTGGCGGGAGTGGAACATACGCTCCAGGGAGGAGGCCATCGACTACGCCAACCACCATGGGATCGAGGTCCCGGTGAGCAAGGAAAAAATATACAGCAGTGACCGCAACATATGGCACATCTCCCATGAAGGGGGAGACCTGGAAGACCCGGCCAACGAACCCCAGGACCATCTCTACACCCTGACCGTTCCCCCCGAGTTGGCCCCGGACAAGCCGACTTACGTGGAAGTGGGCTTTGAAGCAGGTATTCCGGTGTCCCTGGATGGCCAAAGATATGCGCCGGTAGCGCTGCTGGAAGAACTCAACCGGATAGGAGGCGCCAACGGGGTGGGCATCGTCACCATGGTCGAAAACCGCCTGGTAGGCATGAAATCCAGAGGCGTCTACGAGACACCCGGAGGCACCATCCTCTATGCCGCCCACGAGGAACTGGAGAGGTTGACCCTGGACCGGCGCACCCTGCAGTTCAAAGAGCAGGTGGCTTTGAAATACGCGGAATTGGTCTATGACGGCAACTGGTTTTCCAAACTGAGGACGGCCCTGGATGCCTTCGTCGATGTTACCCAAATGACCGTGACCGGCAGTGTACGGGTCAAACTTTTCAAGGGAAGCTGCACCGCGGTAGCTTCAAGTTCCCCTTATTCACTGTACAATGAGGAACTCGCTACCTTCGGAGCCGACGAGATATACAGCCAAAAGGATGCAGAGGGTTTCATCAACCTGTTCGGGCTGCCCCTCAAGGTGCAGGCCCTGCTCAACAAGAAGATCGCCAGCCAGAAATAAATTTTGGACCGAATAAGTCCATTCCCATTAAGTGGCAGCGAGCCGAGTAGTTTTCGGCTCGTTATTTTTTGGCCAGCTATACCCCAAAGACAAAAAATAATAAATCAAGACTAGTAATTAAAATATTTTTCGTATACTATATATGGTGTATTAGATGAAAATATACCATATATATAGTATATGAGCTATGAGGAGGATTACCATGGACATCAGCAAGATCAAGAAGAGAGACGGGCGGGTGGTGCCTTTTGAGCCTGAGAAACTGGCTAATGCCATTTTCAAAGCGGCCCGGGCGGTCGGCGGCAAAGATTACCAGACCGCGCAACAATTGGCTGCCAAAGTCATGGACATCGCCCAGTATGTGGATGATGACGACGACATCGCCACAGTGGAGGGCATCCAGGACCTGGTGGAAAAAGTGTTGGTCAAGAACGGGCACTACAAGACGGCTAAAGCTTACATATTATACCGCAAACAGCACGAAACCCTGCGCAACGCCGACCAACTCCTGCAGAACAACCAGATCATAGCTAATTACCTGGGCCGTAACGATTGGCGGGTCAAGGAAAATTCCAACATGACCTATTCTCTGCAGGGTATGAATTTTCATCTCTCTTCGGTGATCGTCTCCCAGTACTGGCTGGAGCAGATCTACACCCCGCAGATGAAGGAAGCGCAGAGCAGCGGCGATATGCATATCCACGACCTGGGCATAGTCCAAACCGTCATAGCGGATAAAGGGAGCCAGGAGGGTATCGAAGTTGGAGAATGCCTGGGCTCCGGCAGCTTCACCCTGGAGGGTGAAGAAGAAATTGACTATCTGTCCCAGGATGGAGCGGAAATGCTTGGCCGGTCCGCTGGCCACCTTGCCGCGCACGCCTTTGAAGCCTTCCATGAGCAGGTCGCGGATGTCCCAGCCCACGCAATACGCTGAAAGGAGACCAAGATCGTGAAGATGGAAATCGCAATTGGTATGTGCATTGCGTATTTCAGGAGGATAGAGCCTCTCAAGCCAGTACTTCGCGGTAATAGCGGACGCAATGTGATTATTCAGTCCTTGCAACGAATAGCTCATGTTGCTATTTTCGTTCACGCGCCAGTCAGATCGATCCAGATACTGTTCAATGAGCTCAATTCCT
>JAAZOA010000309.1 GCA_012798055.1 Syntrophomonadaceae bacterium
ATACCATTTTTTTACATCTAGCCAAACATCCTCAATGGGCTTTCCATCCTCAGCTTTGCGCAGATTGTCGACCAGGTATTTAAAGGTACTGGCAGGAGTAGTGACCTGGTGCAGTTCCAGGTGGCGACGGCTGACTACATCGGTCTGTGTAGGGAGAACAGGAAACAAGCGCTTTAAGCGGTCTATCAGCAGGGAGGGGCGCAGAGCTTTGCCGTCCCCATCTGCCATAGCATAGGAAATCCCCAGGTAATTCCTGGGTTTGCTCAAAGCATCATATAGCAAAAGCCGTTCCTCGGCCAAAAGCCGCTGGCTTCCCATATCCAGGTCAAATCCGGATTCCTGAAGTTTCATTTTCTCCCTTTCGGAAAACAAGCCTTCGGGTTCCCCCAGGGCAGGCAAAATCCCGTCATTGGCTCCCAGGACCAGCAAGGCCTGGACATCCTGGCTTTTGGTCCGCTGAATACTCCCTACCAGGACCTGGTCCACGGTGGTTGGAATAATCCCTACTTCTATAGCCGCAAAACCAGATTCAAGAATATTAAGGTACTCCCGCAGCGAAATCTCCTGATCTCCCATTATCTCAACCAGCTGGTCAAAAATATCTATGACTATGTTCCAAATTTGGGAATTCTCACGGACCGCTTCATAGCAACCTTCCCTTTCCAGGGCTTCGATCCATTCCTGCAGCCTAGCATGGATACCGGCTTCAAGCAAATAATTGAAATGGGCCCGGCAGAATTTTTTCACCTGGTTTTTTCCCGCCCAGGCCTTTTCCAGGACGGTTAGAGGATTCACTAATGTCTCCCGCCAGTGGTTGACTTGCTCTCCTGGTTCACCGGCAGGGAGCTCGAAAGGGCGCTTCCAGGCCGAACCCTTGATCCCATAGCCTAGGACAATGTTCTCCAACACTTCTGTAGCATCATCGTCAAGGGGCGTCAAGCCGGTCTTTAGGAGGGTTAAGACGTCATAATATTTATAGCCCTTGCGGATCACTTCCCCGCTGGCTAGCAATACTTTAATCAGAGGATTGTTCATGATGTCGCGCTTTCTGTCCATAAAAACCGGGATTTTATACTCATTGAAGACTCTTTTGATCAAGCCTCCGTAGTGGCTCATGTCATTACAGACCACTGCCACTTCCTTCCAGCGCCAGGCTCTTTCACGTACCAGTTGGATTATTTGCGCGGCTGCAAATTCCACCTCACTGCAGAGATTGGCAGCGGCAAATACCTCCAGGCTAGCAGGTTCCGTCGGATACGGCCTGGCCGGGTAAGCATACAGTTCCCGCTCCAGATGCTCCAAGGCCGGCTCTTTTTCCGCCGAGGAAGGTATTCGGGAGAGGTATACGAATTCTTCTGCCAATCTATGTCTCCCCGCCAGGTCCCGGATTTTTCCCAGGCTTTTTTGTGACAGGGCAAAAAGCTCCCGGTCCCTGGCCTCCGGCTCATAATCCAAAGTCAGGCACACGCTGATTTCAGCTGCAAGTGGCATCAGCTTGTCCAGTATCATCAGGGTCTGCGAGGCGAATGTAGTGTAGTTGTCCAACCAGATTCGGGCACCTTTGACCAGCCGGGAGGCAGCGATTTTTTCGCACAGGAGATTGAGGTAGTCTTCACTGTCAAGGTAGCGACCCGCCAGATATTGATTGAATCCTGCATAGAGGAGGCCGATTTCGCGAACTTTCTCTTCGAGCAAGGGATCGCCTGGGAGCGCTGCGCATTCCAGGAGTTGGTTGGGATCAATGTTCTGCCGCTTGAACTCTCCTATAATATTGCTCAGCTGGGAAATAAACCCTTCCTGGGCGGCTGCCTTTTTGTACAAAGTCAACCGGGGGCTCAATCCGTCGGCCACCTTGCGCAGAATCATCTGTTTGCCCTGTTCGTTAAGCAGGGTTCTGGTCGCACCTCCTACCTCATTTAAAACCCGGCCTGCCAGGCGCGAAAAGCTTAGCACTTCCGCCCGCATCAATCCTGGCAGGTTCATTTTTTCCAGCAGGTCTCTTTCCGCCTGCAAGGTGAATTGTTCGGGCACCAGCAGTATCAGTTGCTCCTGGCTTCCCTCCAGCAAGAACTGCTTTATCTCTTCCATCACCCGCTGACTTTTGCCACTGCCAGCCCTTCCCAGTATATAGCGCATGCCCTGACCACCTCCGCCGCGGGAATCCCCAGCCCCATTCTTCGATCCGTATAGTTAATGATTCGCGCAGGGGGAGGAAATTCCTTTAGCTGTGGTTAATATAGCCAAAAGACGACAGCTGATTTGCATCGGCAGACTTCGTCACCGCAGAGGAGGAGTATGGCATGAAATACAAACAAGGATCCATGGGCAGGGTAATCGTTGCCAAGCTGGAACATGGCGATGATCTGCTCCAGGAAATCAACAATTTGTTACGGTCTGAAGGACTGGAATCGGGCATACTTTTTATGATCGGGGCATTGCAGTCCGGTTCACTTGTAGTTGGGCCAGAATGGTGTTCTGTGCCCCCCGAACCGATGTGGAAGGATGTCAGTGATGGCCGGGAAGTAGTGGGGATAGCCACCGTATTCAGCCAGGCCGGAGAACCGGGCCTGCATTTCCATGCCGCCCTGGGGCGAGGGGATGAGGCATTGACTGGCTGCATAAGGAAAGGGGCTCGGGTTTACCTGGTAGTTGAGGTGATAGTCCTGGAGTTGGTGGGGACCGGGGCACTGCGAACCCTGGATCCCCTGACGGGCATGGCCATGCTGGGTTTCTGAGCAGGACCAGCCCTGAGGCATCCTGCACCGAACCGCTTATGCTCCAACAAAAAAGCCTCCGCCCGCAAGCGGAGGCTTTTGATTCAGAATCGGTTACACATACTCGAATATGTCAACCGGGAGGTCAATAGCTGAAGTGTCAGCATCCATAATGATTTCTGCCAGCATCCAGACATTAGGCACCACATTGTGCAGATAATATTTGGCACTGGCGACCTTGCCGCTGTAGAAGTTGTAATCATAATGGTCGGCTCCCACTTCCTTGGCCCGTTTAGCTGCCAGGACAGCCTGGTCCAGGAGCAGTCGGCCGCAGTACAATTGGGAGGTGGCCGTCAATACCCGGCGGGAATAGAGCGGAATCAGAGACGGGTTGCTCTTCATGTACCCCCCATAGGTTGTGATCATATCCTGATAGGCTTTCAGGGCTTTGCCCAGGATCACGAATTCCTTGGCCAGGTCGGCATTGTCCTTGTTGGCTTCCCAGAAATCGAACATTTCCTTGAGCCAGCTTCCAAATACGCTGCCGCCCTTCATGGTCATCTTGCGCCCGACCAGGTCCAGGGACTGGATGAAGTTGGTGCCCTCCCATATAGAGTATATCTTGGAATCCCTGGCAATCTGTTCCACCGGATATTCGGAACAATAGCCGTAGCCGCCATAGGACTGGATGGCTTCTGCAATCAAGCCCCAGGATTCATCAGTGGGGTAGGCCTTGCAGAGAGGGGTGGTCATCTCGATTAGGTCTGCGGCTGCTTTGCGTACGGCCGGATCAGGATCCCGGTGGCGCTGGTCGAAAGCCAGGTAGACCCGGTACATCATAGCCCGGATGGCATCGATGTGAGCCTTGCCCAGCATCAGGGTGCGCTTGATATCCTCGTGGTTGATGATGGCCACCCGGCCGGCTTTAGGATTGGTAAAGGGCCGTCCCTGGATCCTCTCTTTGGCATTGTCGCGGGCATTGGCGAAAGCGTTGATGATGCAGGACAAGGCCATATGACCGGTTTCCATGCGGGCCAGGTTCATCATCTGGAACATCTGGGCCATTCCTTCACCCTTGCCTTCGTTTTCGCGGGGATCTATTCCCAATAACCAGCCGCGGCATTTGCCGTTTTCGCCAGCGGCCAGGGATGCGGTTACCGAACCGTGCTGGCCCATCTTGTGCTCGATACCAGTGGTCTGGAAATCATTGTCTTCCAGGCTGCCGTCCTCGTTGACCCAGTATTTGGGCACCACGAACAAAGAGATACCGCCGGTACCAGCTTTGGCACCCTCGATACGGGCCAGGAAAAGGTGG
>JAAZOA010000310.1 GCA_012798055.1 Syntrophomonadaceae bacterium
CCTTGGTGATCAAAAAAGCAGCTACAGCAGCAATAGCCAGGAAAATCAGCAGACCAGGCAGTTTCCCCGCGGCTTGGATCATGGCTTCGACACTTACATTGAGCACCTTCTGCAGTAATTCCAGCCCGGTTTGCAGGTTATCCTGCAAGGCTGTCTGGACCTGGGGAGGTAAATTTAGTTGCAGGTAGAATAACTTGATGTCACTGACTGAAATCATGACCTGTCCAATGATCCGGTCGGTATAGGCCAAAGCCAGCCAATAGAGTGAGGACATCTCCTTGATAATTACAGTCACCGCTGCCACCACTACCAGCACGAAACCGGTGATAACAAGCAACAAACTCACCAAAACCGCCCATACCCTCTTAAGCCTGGCATGCTTTTCGAAAACATCCACCAACGGTTCGATCAGGAGAGCCAGGAGGACGGCGAAAACAAAAGGCAAGATTATGCCCGGCAGACGGCTTGCCAGTATCCCTACCATGGGTAATAAATAGGTGAAAACCAGGTAAACGGTTGCTAGCATCATGAAATATAGGGCCCACTTCACCAGCCTCTTGAGGTTTAACTGCAATTCGGGATCCATATTTTCCACCTCGCTTTTTGAAGCGTTGCATGACACCATGGGATCAGGTGGGGCTAGTCCACCTGTTTAACCCTGGCCCAGCAGCTTCAATCCATAATACATAACCGGGAGGACCAGCATGAGACTGTCGAAGCGGTCCAGGACTCCCCCGTGTCCCGGTAAAATGCGGCCGGCATCCTTGACCCCAGCCCATCTCTTAATCGAAGACTCCCAGAGGTCACCGATTTGGGCAGCCAGGCTGGCGACAAAACCTATCAATGCTGCTTGCCACCAGACTAAGGCCAACTGGCTCAACGCCAATCCGAACAGCATTGCCGTGGATATGCTGAAAATTACTGCTCCCAAAGCCCCCTCCCAGGTTTTGGACGGGCTCAGAGCAGGAGCCAGCTTGTTTCTGCCCCATAAACGGCCAAATGCATACCCCCCCACATCACTGCTCCAGGTCAATAGCAGGGCCAGCAAAAGGTAGAGCCATGGTTGACCTGCTTCTCGCATGATAAGCGCAAAACTTAAAGTAAATCCGCAATATATGGCTCCGGCAAGGCTGAGGGCAAAATCATCCAGTTGCAGGTCCGGATATCGCAGCAGCAAAGCCACTATCAGCACGAATAGCCCCAGGCCCAAGGTCGATTTCAGGTCCTCAGTCCATAACGGCCCCAGGAGCAGCAGGTAGGTAAGCAAATAAGCGGGTAAATACAATACATGACCAACTTTGAAGCGGACCATACTCAAGTATTCCCCAAGAGCCACTGTGACCAGCAAAAAGACCAACAGCTGCCAGACCAGCCCCCCCAGGTAGAGGGCTGACAGAAGTATGGGAATACCCACCAGTGCTGTGAATATCCTGGTTTTTAGCATAGACTCCCCCGATTAATGTTCATTTGCTTAAACCTCCGAAACGCCGCTCCCGGTTCTGATAATCCAGGAGCGATTTGATCAGATCTTCACGGGTGAAGTCAGGCCACAAGGTTGGCGTAACTGCTATCTCGCTGTAAGCAATCTGCCATAACATGAAATTGCTGATCCGCATCTCTCCGGCAGTGCGAATCAACAGGTCGGGATCAGGTATATTGTGGGTATAAAGCATGGCAGAAAAACTAGCCTCATCAATTTGCTCGGGTTCCAACTGCCCGGCTTGGATTTTTTCCACGACGCATTTGACTGTGTCGATAATTTCCTTCCGGGAACCGTAATTAAGGGCGATGGTGAAGACCAATCCGCTGTTGTGGCGGGTCATTTCCAGGGCCTGGTCGATTTCAACCTGGCATTGCCTGGGAATGACTGTGTAGTCACCGATGATGTTGATTCGCACATTGTGGTCATGTAATTCCTGCAGTTCCTTGTGCAGGAATTCCACCAGCAGGTTCATGAGATAGTCGACTTCCGTTATCGGACGCTTCCAATTTTCGGTGGAGAAAGCGAATACGCTAAGATAAGGGATATGCAATTCGTCACAAGCCTTGACGACCTTTTTCAGAGCTGCCATTCCAGCTCTGTGGCCCATGGTCCTGGGCAGCAATTTTTTTTGCGCCCATCGACCGTTCCCATCCATGATAATCGCTACATGCCTGGGCATACGGCTGGGATCCAACTGGTCCGCCGTCCAACTTTTCTGCTTCGCCACTTTTTACCTTCTCCAGCTACAATTAATAAAACCCCCATTAAAGGGGGCGTGTTATTGCAAATATGACAGCTTATAGGCACCTGCGGCCTTGATGAACCGCACAACCTATACTTCCATGATCTCTTTCTCTTTCATTTGCAATATCTGGTCGATGTCCTTTATATATTTATCGGTGACTTTCTGAATTTCGTCAAGTCCCTTTTTACTGGCATCTTCCGATATCATCTTATCCTTTTCACTGGCTTTGATCATCTCATTGGCTTCCCGGCGGATATTGCGTATGGCAACCTTGCCTTCTTCAGCGCGTTTCTTAACGACTTTGACCAGGTCCCTTCTCCGTTCCTCCGTCAGTTGCGGTACATTCAATCTGATCACGTTTCCATCGTTGCTCGGGGTAATTCCCAGATCTGATTTCATGATCGCTTTCTCAATTTCAGCTATGCTGCCCTTATCCCACGGGTTGATGACCAGCAGCCGCGCTTCCGGGACATTTATGTTGGCCATCTGGTTCAAAGGTGTCTGCGCGCCATAATAATTGACCATGATTTTTTCGACCATGGCTGGGTTTGCCCTTCCTGCCCGCATACCCGCGAAATCGGAACTAAGATGCTCTATGGTTTTGTTCATCCTATTTTCGGCATCTTCCATGATCTCGTCAATCATCTTCTTACCTCCCTACATAGGTCCCGATATTTTCTCCCATTACCGCACGCAATATGTTGCCTTCGGCAGTAAGATCAAAAACAATAATCGGTATATTGTTGTCCATGCACAGGGAAGCAGCCGTAGAATCCATTACCCCCAGGCCTCTCTTGATAACATCGATATAGTCAAGATGGTCGAATTTGCGAGCATCTGGATTAATGGCTGGATCCGAGTCATAGACCCCATCGACTTTTTTGGCCATCAGTATGACCTGGGCCTCTATTTCGGCCGAGCGCAAGGCCGCGGTGGTGTCAGTGGAAAAATAGGGATTTCCGGTGCCGGCGGCAAAAATTACTACCCGGCCCTTTTCCAGATGGCGAATAGCCCGCCTGCGGATGTATGGTTCAGCGACTTCCTTCATCTCAATGGCAGACATGACTCTTGTCACCATGCCTTCATTTTCAAGGGCATCCTGCAAAGCCAGTGAATTGATCACGGTGGCCAGCATTCCCATATAGTCAGCAGTAGCTCGGTCCATACCCTTAGCACTGCCGGAAACACCCCGCCAAATATTGCCTCCGCCCACTACGATCGCAACTTCCACACCGGTCCGGGCAACCTGTACAATCTGCCTGGCAATCGAAGTGATAACCTCCGGGTCGATCCCAAAACCCTTGTCTCCAGCCAAAGCTTCACCGCTGAGTTTCAAGATTACCCTGTTGTATTTGGGACTATTCAAACCATTACCTCCGAACTCTGGCCCTATCAACAATGCGCTCACCCAAGCCCAGCTTTATCCCTTGACCTGAGCCATCACTTCCGCAGCAAAATCACCCTGGACTTTTTCGATCCCTTCACCGAGTTCAAAACGGGCGAACCTTCGGACATTGATGTTTTCGCCGATTTTAGCCACATGTTCATGAATCAGCTGCTGCACGGTTTTGTCCGGGTCCTTGATATAAGGCTGCTCAAGCAGGCAATGTTCCTTGAAATATTTCTCGATCCGACCATCTACCATCTTTTCGATTACTTTTTCCGGCTTGCCTTCTTCCAGGGCCTGGGCTTTGAGGATCTCCCGCTCATGGTTCAGTACTTCTGCCGGCACCTGTTCACGGCTCACATAATCGGGATTGGAAGCTGCTATCTGCATGGCAATATCGTAGGCCAGCTGCCTGAATTCATCGGTATTGCCTACGAAATCGGTTTCGCAATTCACTTCCACTAAAATCCCGATTCGACCTTTGCCATGGATATAAGATATAACCACCCCTTCACTGGCTACGCGCCCCGCCTTCTTGGCGGCTTTAGCCAATCCCTTGGTGCGCAACTCATCTATGGCTTTTTCAATGTCCCCGCAGCAATCGACCAGGGCTTTCTTGCAGTCCATCATCCCGGCTCCGGTTCTTTCACGTAAATCCTTAACTAAGGCTGCTGTAATCTCCACTGCTAATCCTCCTCAAATCATTGCATTAATGCTAACTTTACTCATAAAAAAAGGGTGTCAAGGAAAACCTATGCACCCTTCTCATCAACCTTATCCCGCAATCTGTTCTCCCTGTTTGCTTTCCAACACTGCGTCAGCTATTTTACTGGATATCAGCCTCACTGCCCGGATGGCATCATCATTGCCAGGAATAACATAGTCTATTTCATCCGGATCACAGTTGGTATCTACAATTGCTACTACCGGGATGCCCAATTTGCGAGCCTCGGCCACAGCTATTTTTTCCTTGCGCGGATCGACCACAAACACCGCCCCTGGCAACTTGTCCATGTTCTTGATCCCACCCAGGAATCTTTCCAGTCTTTCCGCTTCATTTTTCAGCCGGGCTACTTCTTTCTTGCTGAGCAGGTCGAAGGTGCCATCAGCCTCCATTTTTTCCAGTTCTTTCAGGCGGCTGACCCTTTTGCGTATAGTTTTGTAGTTGGTCAACATTCCACCCAGCCAACGCTGGTTCACAAAATACATCTCGCAGCGCCGGGCTTCGTCTTTGATGGTCTCCTGAGCTTGTTTCTTGGTGCCTACGAACAGCACACCCTTGCCGTCGGCAACCACTTCCTTGACAAAAGCGTAGGCTTCGTCGAATTTTTTGACCGTCTGTTGCAGGTCAATGATGTAGATGCCGTTTCTTTCCATATAGATATAACGGTCCATCTTGGGATTCCACCGCCTGGTCTGATGACCAAAGTGAACCCCGGCTTCCAGCAGTTGTTTCATGGTAATTACTGACAATCGAGCACACCTCCGTATAGTTTTAATCCTCCGCCGCTTCATCTTTCCGGGAGACTCGCTTGGAGCACTTTCCCGATAATCAGCCAGCGTGTGAAATCATCATTCTGTAATATATCACAACACGTCAAGCTTTGGCAAGGCAAGTAATCCCGTTTTCAACCGGCTTTGATTCTGGTCTATAGTATATACCGGCTCAAATCCTCATCCTTGATTATCGGGTCAAGCCTGGCGGCCACATAGCTCTGATCGATGCTGATCACCGACTCCTGCTGAGGCGCGTCAAACAGCAGGTCTTCCAGTACTTTCTCCATTATCGTGTACAGCCTCCTGGCACCTATGTTTTCCGTGCGCGCATTGACTTCATAGGCGATTTCGGCGATATAATCGATGGCTGCGGGCGTGAAATCGAGCTTTATCCTGTCGGTAGCCAAGAGGGCCGTATACTGTTTCAGTAGAGAATTATGGGGCTCGGTCAAAATCCGGACCAGGTCGTCTTTTTTCAGGCTCTCCAGTTCCACCCTGATGGGGAAGCGTCCCTGCAATTCGGGTATCAGGTCAGAGGGCTTGCTGACATGGAATGCCCCGGCAGCAATGAACAGAATATGGTCGGTCTTAACTGGTCCGTACTTGGTGACTACTGTAGATCCTTCCACGATCGGCAGAATATCCCGCTGAACTCCCCCGCGGGATACATCGGGGCCATGACCTCCATCTCGACCGGCTATCTTGTCGATTTCATCAAGGAATACCAGCCCATCCTCTTCTACCCTGCGAATAGCCTCGCGATGGGCTTCATCGCTGTCAATGAGTTTATTGGCTTCCTCATTGGTCAGGATACGCCTGGCTTCCTGAACGGTGGTCTTGCGCTTCTTGGTGTTCTTGGGGATCAATGCGCCCAGGCTGTCCTGCAGGTTGATGCCCATATCTTCAACTCCGGCAGCCGAGATAATCTCCAGGAAAGAATTATTCTTCTCTTCCACTTCAATCTCGACGATTTCTTCCTCTAATTCCTGCCGGGCCAGTTTGGTCCTGATTATCTCTCTTTGTTGCCGGGCCGTCTGCAAATCGGAGCGGTAGTCATCGTCTTCAGCCGGCCTCGCTGGTGTCTGTCCCATGAACAACTCCCAGGGATTTTTCAGTTGTCGCCCCGGGCGGCTGGGGAGCGGAGCCAGGTAATCAAGAAGCCTCTCTTCAGCCAGCTGGGCGGCCTTCTCTTCCACCTCTTCCATTTTCTCCTGCCTTACCATGCGCATGGCTGTTTGCACCAGATCCCTGATCATAGAATCCACATCCCGCCCGACATAACCGACTTCGGTAAACTTGCTGGCTTCAACCTTGATAAAAGGTGCCCGCACCATTTTAGCCAGCCGTCTGGCGATCTCGGTCTTACCGACTCCGGTAGAACCTATCATGATTATGTTCTTGGGGTAGATTTCCTCGCTCAAGTCCGGAGGCAGGAGTTTGCGGCGATAGCGGTTGCGCAAGGCTATGGCTACTGCTTTTTTAGCTTCTCTTTGCCCGATTATATATTTGTCAAGTTCCAGAACGATCTCTTTAGGTGTCAGGTCGTGCATCTCTTCTATTCCTTCCTCATTGCCCCACAATTTCAACTGTGATGCGGTCATTGGTAAAAACGCAGATCTGCGCTGCGATTATCATCGCTTCCCGGGCGATCTCCGGAGCACTCAGATCCGTAAACCTGGCTAAGGCCCGGGCCGCTGACAGGGCATAAGCTCCCCCTGAACCAATAGCCGTGATTCCATCATCGGGCTCGATGACCTCGCCGTTACCGGATACGATATACATCCGCTGACTGTCCGCCACGATCAGGAGCGCTTCCAAACGTCTCAGGATCCTGTCACTTCGCCATTCCTTGGCTACTTCCACTGCCGCCCGGGTCAGGTTTCCGCCCGTCTCCCGCAATTTGTCTTCGAACTTGGCGAACAAGGTAAAAGCATCGGCCACTGAACCGGCGAAGCCGGCTATTACCTGGCCTTCGTACAGCCTGCGTATTTTCACGGCATTATTTTTCATTATTATGTTTTGTCCGAAGGTAACCTGTCCATCCCCGGCAAGGGCCATGAGGCCATCCTTCTTGACCGCCACAATGGTTGTCGCTTCAAACATATCCTTACCTCCTCGGGTGGGTTTCATCGTGGATCATCTTGATACGGTCTTTGGTCAGATGGGTGTAGATTTGAGTGGTAGACAGCTTAACATGGCCGAGAAGTTCCTGGACCGCCCGCAGGTCAGCTCCTTCGTTTAACAGATGGGTGGCAAAGGTATGGCGCAATGTATGCGGACTCACTCTCTGGTTCATGGCCAGCTGCTCCACGTATTTGTTGATTATGTTTCTGATGCTCCGGGCCGATATGCGTTCCCCAGCCTTGTTTAGGAATAGTGCTTCGGCAGGCGCAGCGTGTCCCTGGCATTGGTAATGGCGGGATTTGTTCAAGTAGTCAATGAGGGCTTTTCTGGCCGGCTCTCCGATAGGTGCCAGTCTCTCTTTGCCGCCTTTACCCCTGATTCGTATCCATCGTTCGCCTAGATCCAGGTCAGCCAGGTTTATTCCCACCAACTCGCTGACCCTGACTCCAGCCGCGTAGAGGGTCTCCAGTATGGCCCGGTCCCTAACGCCCCTCACCGTACTGGTATCCGGGGCTTCGATCAGCATTTCTGTTTCCACCGGGTAAAGAAAACGCGGCAGCTTTTTTTCCAGTTTGGGTGTGGCTACATTGGCGATAGGATTGCCGGGCAGGACGTTCTCCCGGCACAGGTATTTCACGAACGAACGCAAAGCCGCCAACTTTCGAGCCATCGTGGCAGTGCTCAGGTCCTGGTTCTGCATATTGGCAATATATTCTCGGACCGAGCGGTGGTTCAATACTTCGGTTGTCAATTCCTCGCGCCCTAATCCCCTGGACTGGGCCAGAAAATTAAAAAACTGATCCAGATCTTTCTTATAACTGACCAGGGTCAGAGGGGACGCGCTTTTTTCTACCCGCAAATGAGCCATAAAACCATCAATATTTTCAACCAACATGCGATCCCCCCTATTTCCTATAAAGGGAATGTAGCACACAGGTTAATTAATTTCAACCGGCGGGCTGATTATTTTCTGGATCTCCTCCATCGCGGCTGCAGACCGGAGCGCATAATCGGCGTATCTCTGTTTTTTGTCTCTGGCTGGTGCAGGCAGAGGCGGTAAAATGCCGAAATTGGCATTGATGGGCTGAAATTCATCATTATGGGGATCGGTTATCAGTCCTACCAAGGCACCCAGCATGGTTCGATTATCCATTACCAGCAGGGGCTGGTTTCGCAGCAAGCGGGTAGCGTTGATACCAGCCAGGATTCCGGTTCCGGCTGATTCCATATATCCCTCCACCCCCGTTATCTGCCCGGCAAAGAACAGCTGCGGATTGCCCCGGTATTGCAGGGTCGGTTTCAGCAGGCGGGGGCTATTGATGAAAGTATTCCTGTGCATCATTCCGTATCTAATGAATTCTGCCTCTTCAAGACCTGGTATTAGACGGAATATACGGTCCTGCTGCCCCCATTTCAGACGGGTCTGGAACCCGACTAATCCCAATATCGTTCCAGCCTGGTTTTCTTGTCTGAGCTGCACCACTGCCCACGCCCGCTTCCCGGAGCGCGGATCCACCAATCCTACCGGGCGCAATGGACCGTAGCGCAAGGTATCAGAGCCACGTCTGCCCATAACTTCTATGGGCATGCAGCCATCAAAAAACATCTTCCGGTCAATCCTGTGCCCTTCGTGGATATCGGCGGCGATCAATTGTTCATGGAATCGTTCATATTCTGCCTGGGACATGGGGCAATTATAGTAATCATCCGATCCCTTGCCATAACGGGAAGCCTTGAATATCCTGCTCTGGTCTATGCTCTCCAGAGTCACACTGGGAGCTATCGCATCGTAAAAATAGAGGTTGTCCTCTCCGGTCAAAGTCATCAATTCTTTGGACAGCGCTTCCGATGTAAGGGGCCCGGTAGCCACAATAACAGGCTCATCGCCGGGCAGATGGCTGACTTCTTCCCTCACCAGTTCGATGTTGGCGTGGTTCTCAATCACTTCCGTGATCAAGCCGGCAAATATCTCCCTGTCTACTGCCAGAGCAGCGCCAGCCGGCACCCTGGCTCGATCTGCGCATTTCAACACCAGAGATCCGAGGGCTCTCATCTCTTGTTTTAAAAGCCCCTGGGCTGTATTGGGGAGCTCCGACTTGAGCGAATTGCTGCACACCAGTTCCCCCAGCTGTCCAGAGCGATGGGCAGGTGTCATCTGTCAGGACCGCATCTCCCACAGTCTCACTCTTATTCCTGCTGAAGCGGCATAATGTGCCGCTTCACAACCAGCTAATCCGGCTCCTATGATATTGATGAGTAACAAATCAGGCCCTCATTTCACCACGATATTTGCACTCTGGGTTCTGGCAAACCGCTTCGATCTCTTTA
>JAAZOA010000311.1 GCA_012798055.1 Syntrophomonadaceae bacterium
CATCATCAAAGCAGACATCAATCCACAGAAGGAAGGTTTCCTGGTCCTGGAGTTGGAAGGTGACAAAAAGAGCTATCGTGATGGAGTGGCTTTCCTTAAGAGCGTGGGAGTCAAGGTTGAACCCTTGAGCCAAACCGTAGTATGGCAGCCCGAAGTGTGTATACAGTGTGGGGCCTGTGCGTCCTTCTGCCCCACAGAGGCTCTTTATATTGACCGTAAGACGATGGAAGTTTCTTTCAATAACAAGAAATGCGTGGTCTGCGGAATGTGCCTGGATTGTTGCCCGACCCGGGCCATCAAGCTGCATTTCGAGATCAAGGAGGCTGTATAGACCCCACTATGAGCAGCGAGCAGGAGCGGTACAATGTGGACAGGCATTACAGGGCGTTACATGGCGGCCATGACCTGCATTATTTCCGGGTGCAATTGAAGGAGACCGATCTGGCTATCGGTGTAGATAAATCGAGCTACACCGATAGCCTGCTTGTTTGGTGTGAACGGGAGGTGCTGCGGTTAAGGGGCGCCCTGGAATCATACATCAGGCTGCACCCGGAATTCAGGAGCTCGTTTGTGCCGCTGCCTCTACTGCCAGGAGCGCCGCCCCTGGCTTTAGCCATGTCCAGGGCTGCCTATAAGACCGGAGTGGGTCCCATGGCTGCTGTGGCTGGCGCCATAGCTCAGGAAGTAGGCCGGAGGATAGGGAATAGGGTCCAGGATGTGATAGTGGAAAACGGAGGCGATATCTATATGAATTCTTCTGTTGACCGCTTGATAGCAGTATACGCTGGGAGTTCGCGGTTCAGCCGCAAAATCGCCCTGCGGGTGGCCGCAGTTGAATGTCCCCTTGGTATATGTACCTCCTCAGGCACGGTTGGGCCTAGTGTGAGTCTGGGCAAAGCTGATGCGGTAGTTGTCAAAGCTTCGGATGCAGCACTGGCTGATGCCGCAGCCACTGGTGCTGCCAACCTTGTCCAGAGCGAACAAGACTTGATGCGAGCCGTCGATTACGTGCAGCATATCCCTGGCCTAAACGGTGTATTGGCTGTCAAAGGTGAGAAGCTGGCAGCTTGGGGAAGTATCGAAATAGTGGCTGTATGACTGATCTATGCAGGTTTGAATCCTTCCGGAGAGCAGGAATCAAAAAGATCCTGTGGAATATTTATATTTATGGCTTAGGGACTTGTGAACTGTCTCGAAGATTTTAGCCCATCTGGCATAGGAGGAGGACTGGCAATGAACTCCAGACAGCGCGGGGTATTGGTGCGCATCATAGTGGCCTTGGGCATTTTTGCCTACGCGGGTTACCAGGGCAGCCAGGTATTGCCTGGATTTGACATCGCGGTGGTCGTGTCCTTTTTTATGGTTTACTTGTTATGGACCACAGTTGCCGAAGGCTTGATCTACCAGGATCCGGACGAATATGTTCTGGAGGATGACGACCGCAAATCATACCTGTATATTCAATTGACCTTCATGGTGGCCCTGTTTTTTGCTACAATTGACTTCGTAGGGCTACAATGGACCCGGATCAAACCCCTGGAACCAACTGTAATATATATCGGCTTTGTCCTCTTCATCGTGTCCTGTGTGGTGCGTTGGTGGGGATTCAAATCGATTGGCAAATGGTTCAATCCCCGGGTGGCTGTCTATGAAAATCACCGCCTGATTGCTGAAGGGGCTTATCGGAATATCCGCCATCCTCTGTATCTGGGTTCAATGCTAAGCTTTATCGCCATACCCCTGGTTTTTAATTCCTGGGGAGCCCTGCTCCTGATCTTGACTACGACCTTGCCAGCTTTAAACTACCGGATCAATGTAGAGGAAGAACTGATGCTCAAGCATTTCGGAGCAGCTTATCAAGAGTATATGCAAAGAAGCAAGAAAATGATCCCCGGCATATGGTAAACATTAACCGAAGGAGGCATATAAATGTCCGGACATTCCAAATGGTCGACCATCAAACATAAAAAAGCTCGCACCGATGAGAAAAAAGGTAAAGAATATACCAAATTGGCCAAGGAGATCATAATAGCCGCCCGGGCTGGCGGAGGGGATCCAGAGGCCAACTCCAAACTCAAGCTGGCCATTCAAAATGCTAAAGCCATAAACATGCCTAACGAAAATATCGCGCGGGCCATTAAGCGCGGGACCGGTGAAGTCGAAAGTGAGGCCATAGAGGAACTGGTATATGAGGGCTACGCTCCGGGAGGGGTGGCGGTGATGCTGGCTATAGCCACTGACAACCGCAACCGGACTGCGTCGGATATAAGGCATCTGTTCGCCAAGAATGGGGGCAATCTCGGGGAGACCGGATGTGTGTCCTATTTGTTCGAGCGAAAAGGTTTACTGACCATAAACCGTGATAAATTGCCGATGGATGTGGATGAGTTTATGCTGCAGGCGATCGAAGCCGGAGCTGACGATGTCAGAGAAGATGATGATATAATCGAAGTTGTGACCACACCGGAAAATTTCATGGCGGTCAAGGAGAACCTGGAGGCGACAGCCGACCCGGATGGTGCGGAGATTGTGATGCTGCCTGGCAATACGGTGGAGATTAAAGACGAAGCGGTGGCAGCCAAAGTTCTGAAGCTTATCGATGTCCTGGAGGACCATGATGATGTTCAGCATGTTTATGCCAACTTCTCGATACCTGAAGAGATCATGGAGAAACTATTGTAATTTTCTGACCATCTCATGCAATGTCAGGGGAAAAGGGAAAGAAACAGGAAGCACCTATGAGCGAAAAAGATGTGGGCAGGAGACAGCGGGCTGTAACCTCCCATAGACGCAAAAAGTATTCGTATATTGCTGCCGCCGTAATTATTATGGTTATAGCGGCATTTTTGGTTGGGCGGGAATGGTGGCATACTCGTGAGCTGAGCCGGCAATTCGACCAGAATTCCAAGCTGTTACGCTCTGCAGTCCTGGCAGATACCGACCTGGCTGCAAATATTGGCTCCTGGAGCCAGCAAAACCGGGGTCAGTTCGTAGTCTTCTTCTCGATATGTGATACCCGCGACAGGGCAATAGTGAAGAGCGCCACCGGTCAGAACCTGGAGGAGGCCTGGAACAAGGTTGCCGAAGAAATGGACAAGTTCGTCTTGGCCAACAAATACGAACCCACATGGGTCAAAGCCGATATTGTGACCAAGACTGCAAGGATCAAAAGCAAGGACCTGGGCAAGCAGACCAAAAATTTGTACGATAATTTTTTCAGGCAAGGCATAGCCTTTGACGACCAATTCGGCTTAGCCCTATTGGAAGTGGAAGTAAACGGCAACAAGATAATAGACTACGACGATAACAAGCTGGATTTAGGCAAACTTAATGATTACCTGGAGGAATACCGGCGGGGGGCAAAGATAGAGGAAGTTCCCGATCAGTTGATCCTATTTATCAGCCGGGGTTTCTTCTGTGATGACCGCAACCAGGTCTTTAACCTCTACGACAACGACATGGATTTTGGGCGGCGCAAGATAGAAACGGTTGATCAGACCACGGTAAAAGAGCTTATCCATACCTCATCGCAATTTCTGGCTGATCTGGTTCAGGATGACGGGAAATTCATATATGGTTATTACCCGACTTATGACAAGGAATTGACTGATTACAATATCGTCCGCCACAGCAGCACTATTTGGAGCATCATAGCACAATATAGAACCACCGGAGATGAATCCCTTCCCCCCAAGATCGAGAAGACCATAAATCACCTTATCGATAATTACATAGCATACCCTGATCCTGACACAGCCTATGTAATCGAGCGGAAGGACAATGAAGTCAAGCTGGGGGCCAATGCGGTGGCTATTATCACCTTGATCGACTACATGGAGGAGTTTCATAACGACAAATACAAAGGCCTGGTGGTCAAGCTGGGCAATGGAATATTAAAGATGCAGGATGCTAAAACCGGCAAATATTATCACGTTCTCAATTATCCGGATTTTTCCAGGAAAGAAGAACTGCGGACTGTTTATTACGATGGTGAAGCCACTTTCGCCCTGGCTAAACTTTATGGTTATGGCAGAGACGAGAAGTACCTGATGGCAGCCCGCAAGGCGGCCGACTATTTTATCGCCAATGACTACACGGTGTACGCAGACCACTGGATAGCCTATTCGATGAATGAGATAACCAAGCATGCGCCCGAAGAGCGTTATTTCGAGTTTGCCCTGAAGAATGCCCAGAATAACCTGGACAAGATCTATAACCAGGAAACATCTTACCATACCTATCTGGAGCTGCTGATGGCTACCTTTGAACTCTATGACAGGGTCAAGCGAGACAATATCCAGGTGAAATACCTGGCTAGTTTCGACGAGACACGATTCATTGCCACCATTTATCACCGGGCGAGACATCAGCTGAATGGGTATCTCTATCCGGAATACGCCATGTACCTGAAAAACCCGGCGAGAATAGTGAACACGTTTTGTGTCCGCCATGATGGATACAGGATTAGGATAGATGATGTCCAGCATTTCATAGGCGGCTATTATGCCTATTACAGTAATTATGGCCGGTTGGAGGCATATAAACACCAGTTTGGCCTGTAATGCCGGGCTAAGCTGGCAGCATTGCTTTGGTTTTGATGGCAGGCAATAGAGGGGAACAGATATGCTGGTTTTGGGAATAGATCCGGGCACAGCCACTACCGGATTCGGCTTGGTCACTCAGACCCGCGGGAAACCGATCATCGTCAGCTTCGGCGTGATCAAGA
>JAAZOA010000312.1 GCA_012798055.1 Syntrophomonadaceae bacterium
CGGGGCGGGTTAAAAGAAGGGGTACCCGGATATGATATACGTCCGGGTACCCCTTGTGGCTGGAATGACTACATCTGCATGAAACTTGTACCGGGAGCTCCGCACACCGGACAGCGCCCCGGGGCCTCGTTTTCCTCAACATATCCGCACACCGGACAGACGAAGAAACCGGTCACGCTGATGTCCTTACCCTCCGCCAGGGCGGCCAGGGTTTTTTCGTACAACTGGTGATGTATTTTTTCCACTTCATTGGCCAGGTGGAAAGACATCCGGGCAGCCTGGTTGCCCTCCTTTTCGGCCTCAGCGATGAAGGAGGGATACATGCTTTCAAATTCATGGTGTTCGCCAGCGATGGCCTCCTTCAGGTTATCCGCGGTGCTGCCCACCCCTTTCATGACATTCAGGTGTTTAAGGGCATGGATGGTTTCAGCTTCTGCGACGGCCAGGAAAAGGCGGCCTATATTGGGGAAGCCTTCCGACTGTGCCTTCTGCGCAAAAGCCAGGTATTTACGATTGGCCTGGGACTCACCGGCAAATGCCTCTTTAAGATTGTCCATGGTTGCCATATTCAGGGATCCTCCTTATAAATTGACTCAATAATTTGCTAGGCTCTACAGGTCAGTCAAGTATGCCGGCTGATATAGCACCTCCTTCGTCATCTTTGTCTATGTTGCTGCCTGGTCCAACAGGTCCTTAAGGTTATAGCTGCGTAAATCCGCCTCCAGGCGCTGTTGGATTGCGTGCAGTGCCTGATGGATCTTACAGTGGGGTGGTCCCTGTTTACTGCACAAGCAGGGGTCAAGCAGACAGCGGTTGAGAGCTATAGGGCCTTCGACCGCCTCCAGAATATCCAGCAGGGTTATGTGGGCCGGATCACCATTCAAGGCATAACCGCCCCCGATTCCCCGGTAGGACTTGACGATGCCGGCTTTGATCAGGACCGGCATGATCTTCAGCAGATAGCGCATAGGTATCTTTTCCTCCCGGGCAATGGTCTGGGCGTCCACGCGGGAATGAACATCCCGGGCGGCCAGGAACAGAGTAGCCAGGAAGGCATAATCAGTAGCCTGGTTGATCTGCATGGTTCACCTCCGCAAAGTATACACTGTGGGTATAGTTTAGAAAAAGCGACGGGTCGTGTCAACAGAAAAGACTTGGTATGACCGGGGTGGCTGCAATAAAGTGTTGCAAGATTATACAATAGAACGTATAATTACTTACGTGCGAATGAAGGGAGGACCTGGTATGTATAAAATAGGCATTATCGGTGATGGTTATACTGCAGCTGAACTGGTGCGGATCATCGCCGGGCACGAAGACCTGCAGACGGTGGCGGTTACCTCTACCGATAACATAGGAAAAGGCCTGGCCGAGGTTTATCCTCACCTGCGGGCTTTCACTGATCTAAAATGTGAAGCAACAGATGTGGAGGTTTTGAAACGAAGATGTGATGCTGTCTTCCTGGCTCTTCCCCATGGGCTATCGGTGCCCCTGGTCAAAGAACTGGCAGGAGCCGGGGTGAGATGCGTGGACCTGGGAGCCGACTTCCGCCTCAAGGACAGCCGTATCTACGAAGAATACTATGAACTGGTGCATCCCGCTCCAGAGATGCTGGACCAGGCAGTGTATGGACTTCCTGAGATATACCGGGAGCAGATCAAAAACACCCAGGTCGTAGCCAATCCCGGCTGTTACCCGACCTCGGCGATCCTGCCCCTGGTACCGCTCCTGGCGGCAGGCTTGATAGAACCCCGGGGAATCATAGTGGATTCCAAGAGCGGAGTTTCCGGAGCGGGAAAAGCCCTCAAGGCCGGTTCCCATTTCTGCGAGGTCAATGAAGGATTTAGGGCTTACGGGATCGGAAACCACCGGCATGGACCGGAAATAGCCCAGGAACTGGGTTTTGCCGCGGGCGTCCCTGTAGACATGGTATTTACTCCCCACCTGGTACCCATGAACCGGGGCATCTTAAGCACGTGCTATTGCCAGTTGCGTGATGGTGCCACCCCGGGGCAAGTGAGGGAAGCTCTGGAAGCGAAATATGCAGGTGAGTTCTTTGTGGATGTCCTGCCCGAAAATATATTTCCCCACACCAAGTGGGTCTATGGGAGCAACCTGGTCCAGATCGGGATCCACGTTGACCAAGCCTGTGGACGGGTTATCCTGGTGTCAGCCCTGGACAACCTCTGCAAGGGGGCATCCGGGCAGGCGGTGCAAAATTTGAACCTGATGCTGGGAATAGAAGAAAGCAAAGCCCTGCGTTTCGCAGGAATACATCCATAACTACGTAGGAAGGGTGGGCCTCTTAAGGCCCAATCCAGTCTAGATAGGGAGGCAAAGAGATGAAGATCATAGCTGACTCGGTTACCGCTCCCCATGGTTTTTTGGCCCAGGGTGTGGAAGCGGTCATCAAGAAAGAAAATAAAAAAGACGTGGGTGTGATATATTCGCTTGAGCCCTGCATTGCCAGCGGCCTGTTCACCACCAACAGGGTGCGCGCGGCCTGTGTGGACATCGACCGCCAACACCTGGAGGACGGGGCGGCCCAGGCCATAGTTGCCAATAGCGGCAATGCCAATGCCTGCACAGGCCAGCAGGGCTGGGATGACACGCTGGCTATGGCCCGCCTGGCGGGAGAGCTGCTCAATATTTCACCCCAGGATGTGCTGATCGGTTCCACCGGGGTAATCGGGGTCAATATGCCCATGGAGCGGATAAAACGCGGCATCTGTGAGGCGGTGGCCGGTTTGAGCAGGGATGGTGGTCATAATGTAGCCGAAGCCATAATGACCACCGACCTGGTCAGCAAGGAGATTGCGGTGGAATTGGAAATCCAGGGCAAACCCGTTCGCATCGGGGCTATTGCCAAGGGTTCGGGCATGATCCATCCCAATATGGCCACCATGCTGTGTTTTGTGACCACCGATGCGGCCATCAGCCGTGAATGCCTGGACAAGATGCTTAAGACATCAACGGAACGCTCCTTCAATATGATCAGCGTGGACCGGGACACATCAACCAACGATATGATTTTGATGCTGGCCAACGGCTTGGCCGGCAACCGCCGCATAATTGACTGCCATGGTGATGATTACCGCATCATGCAGGCAGCCCTGGATTACGTGAATATTTCCCTGGCCAAGATGATCGCCCGGGATGGTGAAGGAGCCACCCGCCTGATAGAAGTCGAGGTGGTCAATGCTGATACGTACGAAAACGCCCGTATCATTGCTCGCTCCATAACTGCCTCCAACCTGACCAAGGCCGCGGTTTTTGGCGAGGACGCCAATTGGGGCCGCATCCTGGCTGCGGCAGGATATTCAGGGGTCGATTTCGATCCCAACCGGGTAGATATTTACCTGGGAGCGGAGAAGATGGCCGAGAACGTGGCGGGGCTACCGTTCGATGAAGAGCGGGCCCGCGAGGAACTGCGCAAAGACCCGGTAGCGATCAAGGTGGATCTCCACGCCGGGAAATGCCAGGCTACAGCCTGGGGCTGCGACCTAACCTATGACTATGTGCGCATCAACGCGGCTTACCGCACCTGATGACAGAACCGAGGGGAGGAAAACCAAAGTGATCAAATCAGCCCTGGAAAAAGCCGAAATATTGGTAGAAGCGCTGCCCTACATCAAGGAATTCTACGGCAAGCGGGTAGTGGTCAAATACGGCGGTGCAGCCATGCAGGATTGTGCCCTGAAACAGAAGGTAATGCAGGATATCTCCCTGATGAAATTTGTTGGCATGCATCCCATCGTTGTCCACGGAGGCGGCCCGGAGATCAATGCCATGCTGAAACGTCTCCATATAAAAAGCGCATTCATAGAGGGCATGCGGGTTACCGACGGGGACACCATGGAAATCGTCGAGATGGTCCTGGGCGGCAAGGTAAACAAAGAGATAGTCAGCGGGATAAATGCCAGCGGCTGCAAAGCAGTCGGTTTATCCGGCAAAGACGGGGGGCTTATCACCGCAGCGCCCCTGGACCCTGCGGGCCGGATGGGATTTGTAGGCCAGGTGGCTGAAATCAATCCGCAAATAATCGAGACGGTGATCGAAAATGGCTATATACCGGTTATCGCCCCAATAGGCATAGATCCGGAAGGTCAAAGCTATAATATCAATGCTGACCTGGTAGCAGCTGCGATTGCGGTAGCCATGAAGGCTGACAAATTAGTGCTTCTGACCGATGTACCAGGGCTCCTGGCAGATCCAGCCCAACCGGACAGCCTGATCTCGGTGCTCAAGATCAGCGAGGTGCCGGCCTTGGAAGCTGATGGGACCATTGCCGGAGGCATGATCCCCAAAATACAATGCTGTGTCGAAGCAGTGGAAGGCGGGGTAGGCCGGACCCATATCATCGACGGACGGGTGCCCCATTCCATACTCCTGGAGATATTCACTGACCAAGGTGTGGGGACCATGGTGGTCAACCAGTAAATTCCCTGCACGGGAAAGGAGAGGTTATAGTGGATAATTATGAAATTATGCGCAGAGGCCAGGAATATGTGATGAACACCTACGGGCGTTTCCCCATCGCCCCGGTAAAGGGCCGGGGATCATATGTCTGGGATTTGGACGGTAAAAAATACCTGGATTTCCTGGGAGGTATTGCGGTCTGCGTGCTGGGTCATTGTCACCCCGAGCTGCAGGAGGCTCTGAAAGCCCAGGCGGCTAATCTCTGGCATATTTCCAACCTTTACTGGATCAAGCCCCAGGTGGAGCTGGCGGAAAAATTGGTCAAGCTGTCCGGGCTCGGCAAAGCCTTTTTTTGTAACAGCGGAGCGGAAGCCAATGAAGCTGCCATCAAACTGGTGCGTAAATATTACTACCGCCAGGACCAGGCTGAAAAGCACCAGATCATAGTATTCAAAGACTCTTTCCATGGCCGGACCCTGGCCACGGTGACTGCCACAGGGCAACCCAAGTATCAGGAGGGGTTTGCCCCCCTGCCCAAGGGTTTTGCCTATGCAGATTTCAATGACCTGGCATCGGTGGAAAAATTAATAACCGGCAAAACGGCTGCCATCATGGTGGAGCCGGTCCAGGGCGAAGGCGGGATCCATCCGGCGGATCAGGAATTCTTAAAAGCCTTGCGCCGGCTCTGCGATGAAAAAGACCTGCTCCTGGTTTTCGATGAGGTCCAGTGCGGCATGGGCCGGACCGGCACTTTCTTCGCCTATCAAAACTATGGCATCAAACCGGACATCGTCACTTTGGCCAAGGGACTGGGGGGAGGATTCCCCATCGGCGCCATGCTGGCATCCGACCGGGCGGCGGCGGGCTTTGCTCCCGGCGATCATGCTTCCACCTTTGGCGGGAACCCCCTGGCTACCGCGGTAGGCAACCGGGTGGTAGAGCTGATAACCGCCCCAGCATTTGTGGAACATACCGGGGAGATGGCAATTTATCTACGGGCACAGCTTAACAAAATCCAGGATATCCGTATAATAGATATACGGGGCATGGGACTGATGCTGGGAGTAGAGTTCGACCGGGAAGTCAAAGGCCTGGTCGAAGCCTGTATGGACCAAGGACTGCTCTTGATCGGGGCTGGGCCTAAAGTAGTCCGTTTCGTACCCCCACTGAATATCGACCAGGCGGAAATTGACCAGGCGATGGCCATTTTCCGGCGGGCTTTGCAGGAATGGAAATAAACATGAGCGGAGAGGATGTAGCGGGATGGAAATCAATAATACACTAAAAGGCCGGGATTTCATCAGTATACATGACTTCAGCCCTGCTGAAGTCGCCTACATACTGCAAGTAGGACTGGAACTGAAAAGAGAGAAGCAACAGGGCATTCCCCACCCTCTGCTGGCAGGCAAGACCCTGGGGATGATATTCCAGAAGTCTTCAACCCGCACCAGGGTGGCTTTCGAGGTGGGCATGTACCAGTTGGGCGGCCATGCGCTGTTCCTGAGCCCCCGGGATATTCAGTTGGGCAGGGGCGAGACCATCAAGGATACGGCCCTGGTACTGGCCCGGATGGTAGACGGGATCATGATCCGCACCTTCTCCCACGATGAGGTGCTGGAAATGGCACGCTGGTCGTCAGTACCTGTCATCAACGGTTTGACCGACCTGCTGCACCCCACCCAGGTTATCGGCGACATGATGACGGTCATGGAACACAGGGGAGCCCTGCAGGGACTGAAACTTGCCTTCATCGGCGACGGCAACAATGTGGCCCATGAGTTGCTGTTCGGTGGCGCCAAGGTGGGGATGGATGTCACCATCGCCTGTCCGCCAGGTTTCGAACCCGATCCCCAGGTCTTGGAACTGGCCCGCCAGGATGCAGAAATGACCGGAGCCAAACTCACAGTGGTCGAAAGCCCCTGGGAAGCAGTCCAGGGAGCAGACGCTGTTTATACTGACGTGTGGGCCAGCATGGGCCAAGAAGGAGAGGCCGAGGAGAAGGAG
>JAAZOA010000313.1 GCA_012798055.1 Syntrophomonadaceae bacterium
GTATAGTGGGTATCGTCCTCCTGGATGGCTTTTAGGGTGGCTTCCTTGACCGCTGCCGGGGTGGCAAAATCCGGTTCGCCCACTTCCAGGTGCACTATATCTTCGCCCTGGGCCATCATGGCCTGGGCTTTTTCCAGTACATCCATTACTATAAAAGGGGACAGCTGGGCTACCCGGGATGAGGCTAAAACGCTGTTCATAATCGGCTCCTTTACGGTTTTCTTATTATTCTATATATCGTTTTTCCCAAAGTCTACCGCTTTTGTCTATTGACGCCTTTCCCGGTCGGGTGGCGAGATTTTCCTGCAGCGAACCGGCAGGATTTCTTGAGGCGACAACGAAATATATTAAATCTGATCATATCTGAGGAGGTCAACTTTTGATAGGCTATGCGATGTATGCGGCCTTGCTTTTGACGCTGGGGCTGGGTTTTTATACCATGGTGCGCCTATTCCGGGGCAAAGGGGCTGGGATTTGGGGCAAGGCCACGGGTGCAGCCCTCATTGGGCTGGCCATTACCTTCGTCCTGTGGGCCAAGGTTGAGGTGCCTGCTTACGAGCGCCAGCAGGCCAAGATAAATCTGCAGTTAGGTTTGCAGTACCTGCAAGCCGGTGATGATGCCAATGCCCTGCAGAGCTTCCTCAGGATAAGCAAATTCGACCAGGAGACTTATACCGCAGTCCAGCCCAAAATCGCGGAACTACAGCTGAAAATGGCCGGGGCCAACCTGGAGGAAGCCAAGACCCTCCATGCCCAGGGGCAACACCAGGCGGCTTTACAAGCCCTGCAAAAAAGCCTAGAATATATGGTGCTTGACGAGACTAAGGAACTTTTACCGGCCTATAAAGCTGCCGCCGGGCAGAAGTAGATTTAGCGAGGAAGGTGTGAAGCATGACTTACAAGAAGAAGCGCACCCCGATGGAATTCGTCTACATCACGATCGCTTTGCTGGTAGGGATCATCTTCGTACTCAGCCTGGTCGGGGATGACATCAGGATAACATATCAAATACCGGATAATGCGGTGGTATATTGCGACGGCAACAGCAAGATCTACTATGCTCCCCCCTATATCGACAACAACCGCTATCCCAGCACCCTGGACGTTAGCGGCTTAAAGGCCCAGCCGGTGGGTACCGCCCGGTCCCAGGGCTGTATCCCTGATCCGGTTTGCACTGAGCAAAATTACTTCCGTGAACAGGACACCTTGAACCATGTCATCCTGTGGAAACTGGGGCTTGCCGGCATCAAACCCAGCCGCTGGAATGCAGACGGTTCCTGGAATTTCTGACCATAACCGTTGATCAAGGCCGCGGCCAAAGAGCCGCGGCCTTATGATTTCGGCGCATCTGTTTCGCACCTTTCTCCTGCACCAGGGGCTACTCTTTCTCCTTTTTGGCCATCAGGCCTGAAAACTTGGAAATAAGTTCAGGGGCTACCTCAATCAGTTTTTCCAGAGAGCCTTTTTCCCCCAGGGAAAACACCTGGACTTCACCACCCTTGATGGCGATGATAGCCGTGGGCTCGACCCTGCCGCCGGCACCGCCGGCGCTTCCTTTACCGTCTCCTTTGTTGGGATCCTTGCCTTCCCCGCCCCCCAGGCCAAACCCGAAGCTGGCGGTCATCACCGGGATGATGGTCACATTGCCGGCCACCATCGGTTCACCTACAATAGTCTTGCTGCGGATCAGGTTCTCCAGATGGGCTGCCAGGGTATCCATGTCTTCTTTAAACATACGCCATCCTCCTTTTATCTTTCTTGATTTTGCTACCAAGCCTGGATAACCAAATGTCCCTGATCGGCTGGCTCAGGGCGAAACGCAGCCCCGCCCAGATTACCAGCGCCGGAATCAACCGTCCTTCCAGCTTGCCCTGCAAATTCAATTGCCCTTCCTCGAAACGAGGATAAAGCTGCACTCCCTCCCAGCCACCGGCCACCACTGCTATAAGTGCAGCTATGAATCCGGTCACAGCCGGATCCTGGGCCCCATATTCCCCGCGCAGGTACCCCTTCAATTTGAGCGAATTCCCAATACGCCGGCACAACAAGATCGCCTCCCTGATGACAGCCCGGTCCAGCCAAGGGCGGACTGAACTTGGCCCCCTTTTCCTCCTGTCCTTTTTAGGCGGCGGGACATTCGGCCGGGCATGGGGAGCGGCCTTTTTGCCGGTCAGGGTCCTGCCGGCCAGGCGCAGGGAGTAATCAGGCGGGGAAGCCGGTTCCTTGTGCCAGCTGCCAGCCATGATCCCGCCGGCCCAGCTTACATATGCCCGTCCCGACCAACGCTCCCTGATACTGCCCTCACCGGCAAATTTGACGGGCACTAGAAAAAGGGCCATCACCAAGACCAACAGCCCCAGCAAAACATAAACCACCCACATCTATATACCCCCCCCTGGACTGGCCGTAAACACCAGCACTACTGCACACGCCGCAATTAAAAAGGTTTTCATTTATAGACTCCCTGGCTGACTTTAGCCCTATCTATATTATGACAGGAGCTGGTTTTGAAACCAAGGGGCGGAGGCAAACCCGGTGGCATTAAATTGATGGCTGGGAAACGGGTAGAGCAAGATGTGGATGGGAGGACCGGGTTAATATTATAATGGATGCATACGCGTGCGCCGGTCAGGAGTTGATCATATGCAAGAATCGGTCATAA
>JAAZOA010000314.1 GCA_012798055.1 Syntrophomonadaceae bacterium
CTTCTTTTTTCCGGGGAACACCTCACACCAACCTGCCTGGCTGCCCCCACAGGGCCCATTGCGCTGGTTCTTGGGACATTGCGACATGGGGCACAGATATGCGAGGTCGAGCAGCGCGCAATCACCGCAATCTCTGCACGAGTTACCGGCTACTTTCAGGGCGTGTTCAAGCGGATATTTTGCGGGATTACTCTTGCCCTGATAATATCTTTGCATCAGGGGGAACAGGTTTTTACCCGGGGTAAAAAACCAGTGGTGGAGCAACCGCATCATACGGTAATTAATGCCCGGGTTCATTTCTGGCTGCCTGCCGGCGCGATCATCTGGCTGGCTGGTGTTCAGGCCGGTCTGCGGATCCCTTTGATAGTAATAGAATCCGCCCGGCTGGGGGAAGTCAAATTCCGGTAATAAGCTGGTCCATTCCCGGGAAAGTCGTTCCCCTTGCTCGAGGATATACCTGACCTGCTCGTATTTGATATTGTGTCCCCCCAAGTGGACCCCATCAAAACCCATGCCTTTCATTATCGCATACATTTTGGCAGCACGAAGCAGGCGGGCACTCCTCCCCTGGTCCTTTTCATTTCTCTCCCGGTCAATCCGGGCCAGGAGTTCCTCGGTCACAACGCAGCCCGGCAGCTGATTGGCATGCATGATCCTGGCAGCTCCAAAAGGCAAAACATATATATTACCGATTACCGGCATATCAGCATCGATAGTCTTCACATACTGCAAGACCTCATGAAACTTACGCGCATCGAATCCTAATTGCGTGACTACGAAACCTGCCCCAGCGGCGATCTTCTTCTCCAATTTGAAATATTGGGTCATCAGTTCCGATTCGGTCGCTTTAAAGGGCGAAACCACGCTGCCGGCAAAGAATGCACTGGGTTTGAGCCGGTTTATGCCGGCACCCTCCCCGGTCACCAGGCCTTGGTTCATCTTGGCGATAAGGTCCATCGCCTGTACCGAATCAAGATCAAACACCGGTTTGGCCTGGCCCATAAATCCGCCGGTCGGATAATCGCCAGTCATCACCAGCACATTCCGGACTCCAGCCCTGTCCATGGCGTAGAGCTCAGCTTCTATCTGATTGCGGTTTTTGTCTTTGCAGGTGAAGTGGACCAGTGGTTCCATCCCTAACTGCAGGATTTCCATCCCCAGGCCAACCGCCGATAACGCCGGCTTTCCCCCTGGATTGTCGGTAATAGTAACGGCGTGGATCCTTCCCTCGCTGGCTGCTTCTTTCGCTGCTTCTATGGCATTGGCCTGCGCCTTTTCACGGGCCCCTCTTCCCGGGACAAGTTCCCAGGTCACAGAGAACACATTTTTATCCACCAGGGATTCCTTGAATCTGTTCGTAATCGGCTTCTCCCCCTTTAAAGCCCTTGCCGCCGGCCTATCCGTCAGCGGATCGGCATGACTGCCTGCCCATTCAAGCGGTTAGGACCCGATGGCCGGCAAGGTGATACACATGTAGATTATAGCATAATTGCTCTGGGGCCTCGTCATGTCCCCGGAAAACCCAGCCTTACTGGATTGTTCCCAAACAAAAGCACCTCCCAATAATATGACTATTGAAAAGTGCTCATTTTTTAGTCCGATTTCTGTCCACTCGATCGTCTGAGATCGCGGATTTGTAATGGCGGAGAGGGAGGGATTCGAACCCTCGAGGCAGGTATTAGCCGCCTACTCGATTTCCAATCGAGCGCCTTCAGCCGAGCTCAGCCACCTCTCCACGATTTGTCTTTGTCGGTTCTCCCTGCCGCCTCATCAGTACCTTCAGTACCTGGCGGTGAATGGTCCGCTCCTGACCTAGACGACTCTAGTATTTTACCCTAAAAATAACCTCCCTGCAAGCGCTTTGCAGAGCACGGGAAAGCTGGGTATTCACCCGCTTGCCACCGCGATGCCGTCTGCTTACGGAGCACCCGGAATGATGTATATGATATATAATAGATAAAAAGTTCATCCCCCGAGTTTATTGCCACTACGCGCCGCGCAGGAAGCCACATGCCCTTGTCAGTCCGGAATCCTTTAACTTCGGGCATCCGCCTGTTTCCGCATCCTGAACTCACCCGGGGATAATGACAGACTTTTCAATGATGGGGCACGGTTTAATTATGAACAAAAAACCTAGATATGGTCAATTGTTGGTCGCTGCATATGGGGGCGTCAGTATTATCGGCGCCGCCTTGCTTATGTTGCCCATATCTTCATCCCAACCCGGGACAACTTCCCTCCTGCAGGCTTGGTTCACGGCTATGTCCGCCCTGACCGTGACCGGTCTGACTGTGGTCAATACCGGTACTCACTGGACTATCTTCGGCCAAGCGGTCATCCTCCTGTTGATCCAGGTGGGCGGCCTGGGTTTGATGGTCTTTTCCTCAGTCTTTTTGCTCCTGTTCGGGGTTAGGATGAATTTGGGTTATAAAGTGCTGGCGGCCCAGGAACAGGAACAATCCAACTTCACTGGTATAGCCACCCTGATCCGGCAGATCGTATGGCTGGTGCTGGTTATAGAGATCATTGGCTTCGTTTTGCTCTACTGTTTATTTCCTGCCTCCCCCGGACAGTCCTTCGCCCATAAGGTTTTTTTCGCCTTGTTTCATGCGGTGAGTTCATTCAATGGAGCTGGCTTTGATATAAGCGGAGCCAGCATGGTTCCTTTCCGCCATTTAAACCTGGTAAATACGGTAGTCATCATCCTGATTTTCTTAGGCAGCCTGGGGTACCTGGTCCTGTTGGAACTAATCGGCCTATTCAAACGCCGCCCCCGGCTCAGCCTCCACTCCCGCTTGGTATTGATCGTAACGGTCTCGATCACCCTGTTTGGAGCCGGGTTCTATTTTTTAACGGAATATACCGCTTCGCTAGCCGGATTGTCATGGTACCAAAAACTCGTGGAGAGTCTGTTCCAAAGCATTACCCGCACCTGCGGTTTTGTTACTGTCCCGGTAACCAGCTGGAGCGAACCTTTTCAATTCCTCAGCATAATCATGATGTTTATTGGCGCCAGTCCAGGTTCGGTCGGCGGAGGCATAAAAACTACCACTTTTGCAGTAATAGTCTTGGCAGCCTGGTCCCTAGCCCGGGGCAAGCGCGAGGTGGTGGTCATGGAACGAGAAATAGACTCCGCCAGTGTATCCAAAGCCTTTACCGTCACCGTCCTGGCTTTGGTCATGGTCTGTGTCGGAACCCTGATCCTAATGGTCCTTGAAAATCTGCCGTTCCTGGAAGTTTTGTTTGAAGTTGTCTCCGCCCTGGCTACGGTTGGTCTGACCATGGGCATCACTGAACATCTTTCCCCTCTCAGTACGTTTATAATCGGAATGTTGATGTTTATCGGCCGGATAGGAGTCCTGTCAATCGTGGTATTATTGGGTCAGTCGGAAGCCGACCGCATTCATTATATGAAAGAGACCATCATCATCGGTTAGAAGCACTAGAACATACACACTGGAGGTTTGATTGATGCGCAAATCCATATTGGTTGTAGGGGTGGGTAGGTTTGGCAGAGGTCTGATTGAAGCGCTGTACGAATTAGGCCATGAGATTTTTGCCATTGACAGTGACGTAGAGGCGTTGAATGAGGTAAGAGACATGGTTCTTTCCGGAGCCATCATAAATGTAGCCGAAAATGATCAGGCGCTGATCAGGATCGTGGGCAAAAAGAGCTTTGATGCGGCGGTGGTAGCTATCACCCGGGAATTCGAAGGGGCATTGATCGCTGCCCACATTCTTAAGGAAGCTGGGATTCCCATATATGCCAAAGCCGCCAACAAGACCCGGGGCAACATCCTCATGAAGATGGGGGTAGAACAGGTGATATTCCCAGAGCACGATTCCGGCCGGCGCCTGGCTCATCTGATCGACAATGTAAACGCAATCGATATTTTGGAATTGCCCCAGGGTTATGTGGTGGAACAGATAATAATCGGCCCCGGGTATGACAACAAAACCATTCAGGCCTTGAACACCAATAATCGCCTGGGGATCTGGTTTCTGGTCATTTATCACGGGGGCAGCTCATATGTTCCCGATGCCTCCAGCCGTCTATACCAGGGAGACATGGCCATTATTTTCGGCAGGAAAGAAAACATGAAGACCCTGGAGCGTGAAAACAGCAAAGTCTAACCGCTGCAGCACCTCCCTTTCATCCGACAAGTCGACAAAGACACAAATCCCGTTTCCTTGTCTCCAAGGAAACGGGATCGAAATTTGCTTATGGCGGAGAGATAGGGATTCGAACCCTAGAGGCGGGGTTCAGCCGCCTACTCGATTTCGAGTCGAGCGCCTTCGACCAACTCGGCCATCTCTCCCGATAATATATGTGCAGAACTTGCCCAAAAAATGAGCGCAGTTAGCATTTTGGCAACCCATCCCCTAAGCCATCAAGCCTGGTGTAGCTCCGACGAGTGACTTTACCTTCTATAGCCAGGGTTTTAGCCGCTCCAGTCGCAGTCCAAGGCCAATGCGTCGCTAGTTAACTATACCTTATTTAGCGGCTCTATTCAAGAATTACCCGGCAAAGAGGCCCGGATGAATGCCAACTCTTCCCACCCCTCTGTCGGTTAATCAATTCATCTCAATCGCGGGTGAAGCATCTCGACTTTATTCTTCCACAATAACCTGGCTGATCTGAATTATGGGGGTTATATTGGTAAAATTGGGCCTTTCGACCGCCATTTTGCTTAGATTGGAAAAGTAGGCCGAGACGCCTTCTTCTTCAGTATCAAAATAGAATTGGCCCATGGCGCGAAAGAAAGGTGGGGCATCAGGCTCTCCGCCATATATGCCCTGGTCCACTACCACCTTTTTCAGGGCCTCACCGAACCATTCCCGCAGCAAAGGCACATATACCTCGCAATAGTATTTCATATCGAATGTTGCACCTTCTCCATTAGGATAAAAGGAACCTATTTTAACCATTGCCAAACCATCCTTTCATTCGTCTGCTTCATCGATCATGGGTCCGTTCCAGGTTGTCTGCCCACCCCCTCAAATCAAGACCTGGCTCGGATTAAGAGGCACTCCTGCTTTCTCAGTGCTGCTCCCCTTCCCGGCTGGATCCCGTTAACAGCGGTCATGATTCCCGTCACTCAGACCATTCTATTAAGACAAGTTTATGTTATCAGTCGGTTTCCTACAATCCCCAAATGCACCCCGCTTGTTTAAAGCGCGGGAGAAGATAAAAAACACTCCCCGCTTGATTGGCGAAAAGTGTTGGATATTAACGTGCAAATGCGGAGTCCTATTCATTTGGGCCTATTTTAAACTGCGGCCCGTTCCGAAGGTTTCTTCTCATATTCAAGAAAAATTCGCTGAGCAATCTGGCGCAATCCTCCTGTAAAATCCCTTCCA
>JAAZOA010000315.1 GCA_012798055.1 Syntrophomonadaceae bacterium
GGTTTTGTCGATGGGCTTCATATCTAATGTGCTGGGGACCCAGCTGCCGGGGCCCGGAGTCATCTATGTACGGCAATCCCTGGAATACAAACGACCGATTTTTGTCGATGACACTATTACTGCCACGGTGGAAGTGACCAAAAAAGACGAAGCCAAAAACCGGGTTTGGCTGCATACCTGGACTACCAACCAGAACGGAGAGGTCGTGGCTGATGGTGAAGCGGTGATGATGCCTCCCCGGAGACCGAAAGCAGACTCCGAGTAGTCATGGCAGGCAACTTGATTATCATCGCAGCTTAAGATAGGGGGCGTAGTAAAGTTATGGGAAAAACCATCCAAGAAATCAACGTAGGGGACAGTGCCTCCTTCAGTAAATCGGTTACCGATTATGATGTATACTCAATCGCCGGCATCACTGGTGACTTCAATCCGGCTCATATCAATACCATCTATGCCAGTGAGACTCCCTTTGGCAACAGGATCGCTCACGGAGTATTGTCAGTCAGTCTGATATCCGGGGTATTGGGCACCCAGCTTCCTGGTGCCGGCGTAATCTTCATAAGCCAGGTCTGTGAATTCAAGAGGCCGGTTTACGTGGGTGATACCATAACCGCTACAGTCGAGGTGACCAAGAAGGATGAAGCCAGGAATCGGGTATGGCTGCGCACTTACTGTACCAACCAGAATGGGCAATTGGTAATGGACGGCGAGGTCGTAATGAGGCCCATCAGGAAGAAAACTGCTTAGGATAATCAGGCAGTGTTCATCTGCGCCAGATGTTAAGGTATATTTAAACTAGACAAACTTAATGAAGGGAGCCGGGAAAATGATGGACAGTAAAGACAGCGTGACCAAGAGCTTTGAGATGATGGAAAAAGCCATGGAGAAAGCCTGGGACATGTGGAGGATGGGGCTTAACAGCTTCACTGCAGCTCAGGAACAGATCGAGAGCATGACCAGGAAACAGCTTGACCAGAATAAGGCTACCCGCAATGAACTGATGAAAATGGAAGATGAAGCCCAGAAGCAGATAAGGCACAACCAGGAGCAGATGCAGAAAATGGTGGAAGACGCCGTCAATAACGCCTATGCTCAAGCTGAGAAGGCCAATCAGGATATGGTAGCCACCCTCACCGAGCAGGTGGATTACATGATGAAACAGCTCAAACAAAACCAGGACCAGATGCAGAATATGATCAAGGAGTCGGTGCTCAATACCTATCTGCAGAGCGAAAAGAAACAGTATAATGCTATCGCCAACCTGACTAATCAAGTCGAAGACCTGACCAAGAAGATGATCAACATTTCCACCCAAATCCAAAAAATGAACAAGAAAACTGAAGGCAAATAACCTCCCCAAAAGCAGCAACCAGCGCTTTATGACTGCCCCGATCAACTCCAGAAAATATTGATGATCAGGCTGGCTCAGATTGCAGGCAAGTCGAAAGCAGGGTATATTGAGCAGGGATTGACCATGACAGCCGGTACAGGTTAGGGAGAGGCCAAAAGGGAAATTTTCTTGTAGACCCAAAATTGTGACCCTGCTTATAATAGACTTAGAGAGTGGTCCGCCTGAATTCTTCCAGGCGGATCTTATTCTCTGACCCGTCTTTTAATCATGCCCGGCCAGACAAAAATGAAGGAGATGAGGTAATGAACCTAGTTCTTATGGGGCCTCCCGGGGCAGGGAAAGGAACCCAGGCCGAGTATATTGCCAGAAAATATTGGATACCCCACATTTCTACCGGGGATATGTTCCGGACAGCGATTAGGTTCGGAACCGAACTGGGTCTTCAGGCTAAAACCTTGATGGATGCTGGCCATTTGGTGCCTGATGAGGTGGCCATCGGGATCGTCCGCGAGCGTTTGGCGGAAAGAGACTGCGCCAAGGGCTTTTTGCTGGATGGTTATCCCCGCACCTGCCCCCAGGCAGAAGCCCTTGACCAGATACTGGCCAGCTGGAACAAAAGCCTGGATGCAGTCATCAACATCGAAGTTCCTCACGAAATTCTCTTGCTCCGTCTGACCGGACGCCGGACCTGCTCCCAGTGCGGCGCCAATTACCATATCCAGTTCAATCCCCCCAAAAAGACAGACCTTTGCGACATATGCGGCGGGGCAGTGGTGCAGCGCAGCGATGACCGGGAAGAAACCGTAGCCGAACGGCTGGCAGTCTATGCGAGACAGACCCAGCCCCTGACCGAGTATTACGCCCGGCGCGGTTTGCTGAAAAATGTCGATGGCGCCAAGAGCCTGGACGAGGTATTCAACGACATTGTCACTAGCTTGAAATAGCCAGACCGGTAGTACATGTTAAAGGTTTGCTGCCGGGAAAGAGCGCGAAACTGGATTATTGACAGCCAAAGTCTTGAGGAGGCGTAACCGCTTGAAAAGTTATTATCTTGAAGATTTTGCGATAGGACAAACATACAAGAGTGCGGGGAGGACTGTGACTGAGTCTGATATAGCCTGGTTCGCCGGCTTGTCGGGCGACATGACATCCCTGTCCATCAATACCGAGATCGCCAAGCAGAGTGATTTCGGCGGGCGCATCGCCCAGGGGATGTTGGGTTCATCCATTCTCTTCGGACTGTGGGTGCGTTTGGGGGTTATGGAGCTTAACGGAATAGCCTTACTGGAGACCAATTGGAAGTATGTTCTCCCTATCAGGCCAGGGGATACGATCCATGCTGAATGTGTGGTTACCCAGGTCAAGTTATCCTCCAAGCCGTATAAGGGCACAGTTTACCTGCAAATTAACGGAGTCAATCAGATGGACGAGGTGGTACAGGAGGGGCAGATGGTATTTCTCATGAAGGCCCGGGGTCTGTATTGATGGATTGCAGTATTGCGGTGAATTCAAGATATATCCAAGCAGAAAATGGGGAGGGGTACGAATGGATTTTAACCTTACCGAAGACCAGGAACTGATCAGGAGAGCCATGCGGGAATTTGCCCAGGAGTATGTGGCCCCAATCGCGGAGGAAATCGATGAGAACAGCAGCTGGCCGGCTGACCTCTATGCCAAATTAGGGGAAAAGGGCTGGATGGGGATGCCTTTCCCGGAAGAATACGGGGGATCGGCCACCAGCTATGTAGCTTACGCAGGCGCCATAGAGGAACTGGCCCGATTCTGTGCAGCTACAGCCTTCAATGTATCAGTACATACCGGTGTTGCCTGCATGTGCATCAACAATTTCGGCTCTGACCAACAGAAGAAAACCTACCTGGCTCCCCTGGCTCAGGGAAAAATAGGGGCCTTTGCGATCACCGAACCATCTGCCGGCACGGATGTGGGCGGCGCCTTGACCACGGCGGCGCTGCAAGGCGATGAATATGTGATCAACGGCAGCAAGACCTTCTGCACCAATGGGCCGGTGGCAGATACCTATATAGTCTTCGCCTGGACCAACAAAGAAGCGGGGGAAATGAGCTGTTTCATCATCCCCAAAGGCACCCCGGGATTGCAGGCTGGAGCCAAGATCCACAAGATGGGTATGCGTTCTTCGCAAACCTCGGACCTGTACCTTAAGGACTGCCGGGTGCCCAAAGAAAACCTGATCGGCAAAGAGGGGCAGGGGCTGAAGATAGCCATGAACGGTTTCGACCACGGCCGGGTAGGGATAGCGGCCCAGGCTGTGGGCATAGCCCAGGCAGCTCTGGATGAAGCCATCGCCTATTCCAAACAGCGGATACAATTCAAAAAACCGATCGCCAAACAGCAGCAGATTCAATTCTGGATTGCGGACATGGTTACCGAGGTTCAAGCCGCCAGGTTATTGACCTTGCAGGCAGCCTGGATGAAAGACCAGGGCAAACCTTTTTCCAAGGAAGCAGCCATGGCCAAGCTCTATGCTTCTGAATTGGCAGTCAGGGTGACCAACAAAGCGCTCCAGATCCATGGCGGCTATGGCTACTGCAAGGGATTCAA